>JAUPLK010000104.1 GCA_030836925.1 Pseudomonadota bacterium | reverse complement strand
GATCGCGGCGGTCGTGATGTGCCGGTCGCCCTGATAGCCACAGGCCCGGGCCGAGAGCAGGGTGATCAGGGGGCGCAGCCGCTTGCCACCGCTGCCGATGATGTAGTGGGCCACACTGTTGACCAGTGCGACGTCGCTGCTGAGGCGCAGGGTGATCTCCCTGTTGACGGCCGGCCAGTCGTCGGCCACCAGGGCGCGGACGGCTTCCAGGTCGAAGCGGGAGTATTCGGGTTGGACCAGATGCATCGCGAAACGAATAATGCCCGCGATGGTCAGGCGTGTACACAATACCGCCTCAGTAATTCTATGTATTGCCAGCCTTTCCTGCCCGGTACAGGCGCTTCCGGGCAGCAAAGCGTGGTCCCGGCGTGAAAACCGGCGCCGAAATCGGTGTTTTCATGGCCGTACCCGTTGAACCATGCGCTCTGATTCACTAGAATTCGCGCTCATTTCGCGTGGCCGTCAGTCGGCCCACCCCGGAGATTCATCACATGTACGCTGTTTTCAAGACGGGCGGTAAGCAGTACCGCGCGAGCCAGGGCGATCGCCTGAAGGTCGAAAAGCTGGAGGCCAGCGCTGGCGATACGGTCGAGTTCAGCGACGTGCTGATGGTCGGCGAGGGCGCCGATGTCCAGGTCGGCAAGCCCAGCATCAGTGGTGCACGGGTCACCGCCAAGGTGGTCGCCCAGGACCGTACCGGCAAGATCAGCGTCATCAAGTTCAAGCGGCGTACCACCTACAAGCGCATGAAGACCCACCGGCAGGCATTCACGCTGGTGGAGATCACTGCAATTGCCGGCGGCGCAGCCTGAGGATCACCAGATCCCCGCGCTATCTGATTCAGACGACCAGACGATACGGAGTTAGCACAAATGGCACACAAGAAAGCAGGCGGCAGTACCCGGAACGGACGTGATTCCGAGTCAAAGCGCCTGGGCCTCAAGAAGTTCGGCGGCGAGCAGGTCATCGCCGGAAACATCCTGGTGCGTCAGCGCGGCACCGAGTATCACCCGGGCAAAAACGTCGGCCTCGGCCGTGACCACACACTGTTTGCGAAGGCGAACGGGGTGGTCCTTTTCGAGGTCAAGGGTGCCTCCAGCCGTCGCGTCGTCAACGTCATACCCGCCGCCAGCGCCTGAGAGTGACTACAGCGCCGGCCGGAAAAACCCCGCGTAATGCGGGGTTTTTTGTTCCGGCAGCCAGAAACACCTATCGGCCAGTCGCCCATGAAGTTTGTAGATGAAGCCAGCATCAACGTCATCGCCGGAGACGGCGGGCGCGGCTGCGTCAGTTTCCGGCGTGAAAAATTCATTCCGCGCGGTGGCCCCGACGGCGGCGATGGCGGTGATGGCGGCAGCGTTTATTTTGTCGCCAGCCGCGGACTCAACACGCTGGCCGATTTTCGTTTCAACCGGCGCTTTTCTGCTGAACATGGTGAGCCGGGTTCCGGCAGCCAGTGCACGGGACGTGGCGGAGCCTCCCTGCGTATTCCCGTACCGGCGGGTACCCGCATCATCGAAGCGGATACCGGCGAGCTGCTGGGGGACCTGACCCAGGAAGGCCAGGAACTCATGGTTGCGGCCGGCGGCAAGGGCGGTCGCGGCAATCAGCACTTCAAGAGCAGCGTCAACCGGGCACCGCGCCAGTCGGGTCCGGGGACCCCCGGTGAGCGTCGCAGCTTGCGCCTGGAGCTGACCCTGCTGGCTGATGTGGGTCTGCTCGGCAAGCCGAATGCCGGCAAATCGACCCTGCTCCGGGCTGTCTCTGCAGCGCGACCGCGGGTGGCCGATTATCCCTTCACGACCCTGCACCCGGGCCTGGGCGTGGTATCGGTGGGGCCGCTGCGCAGCTTCGTGATGGCGGATATTCCCGGCCTGATCGAAGGTGCCGCCGAGGGTGCCGGACTGGGAACGCGCTTTCTGCGCCACCTCGGGCGGACCCGCCTGCTGGTGCATCTCGTCGATGTGGCGCCTTTCGACGGCAGCGATGCGGCGCATGACGCCTGCGCGGTGGTTGCTGAACTCGAGCGTTTCAATCCGGCACTCGCGGCACGCGAGCGCTGGCTGGTGCTGAACAAGACTGATCTGCTCGATGAGGCCGCCGTCGAGGCAGCGGAGCAGGCCATCTGTACGGCGCTCGGTCACTCCGGCAAGGTTCACCGTATCAGTGCACTGACGGGTGCCGGGACGGCCAGGCTGGCGGCAGACCTGATGACGCGGCTCGAGCAGATGGCCGCGGCATCAGCTGAGCAGGAGCTCAGCTCTTCTTTGCCGCCGTCTTCTTGACGACTTTCTTTTTGCCGGCAGTCTTCCTGGTTGCGGTCTTCTTCGTGGCGACGGCTTCGCTGCCGGGAGCGGCGCTGGCCAGTTTCTTGATGGCCTTGTTGAGCCGGCTCTTGTGGCGGGCCGCCTTGTTGCGGTGGGTGAGGCCCTTGTTCACCATGCTGTCCAGGGAGGCGGCGCTGGCCTTGAAGGCGGCGGCAGCTTCGGCGACCGAGCCGCTGTCGAGTGCCTTGGTGACTTTCTTGATTGTGGTCCGCATCCGCGAACGCAGTGCCACGTTGTGCTGACGGCGCTGCTCGGCCTGTTTGGCGCGTTTTGCTGCTGATTTGGTATTGGCCACCGGGTGTATCCGTAAGTGAAAGGCTTGAAAAACAAGTAGCGGGAGACCCCGCAACAGGCGCGCATTCTTTGGTTTCCCCCTGGGGATGTCAATAGTCGGGCCACGATCGGCCCGGGCTGCAGGTAGACTTGCCGGCCAATGAGCACGACTCCCGAACCTGTGAAGCCGGCACCGCAGGGGCTGCCGCGGCCAAGTGGCAGCAAGCTGCTGCGCTCGACCGGTACGGTCGGCGGATTCACGCTGTTGTCGCGGATCCTCGGTCTGGTGCGCGATGTGGTCTTCGCCCGTCTGTTCGGGGCAGCAGGCGTCATGGACGCGTTTTTCGTCGCCTTCCGGATACCGAACATATTCCGGCGCTTCTTTGCCGAGGGCTCGTTTTCCCAGGCTTTCGTGCCGGTCTTTGCCGAATACGACGAGAAGGGCGATCACGCCGCAGTCCGCGAGCTCGTCGATCGGACAGCGGGTACGCTTGGCATCATCCTGTTCGGTATCACCGCACTCGGCGTCATCGCTGCGCCGCTCTTCATCGCGCTATTCGCGCCGGGCTTCATTGCCGAGAACGGTGCGGAAGACACCAGCCGCTATGCGCTGGCCGTCGATATGCTGCGCTGGACCTTTCCCTATCTGCTGTTCATTTCCGTCACGGCACTGGCCGGCGGCATCCTGAACACCTATCAGCGGTTCACCGCCGCGGCCTTTTCACCGGTGCTGCTCAACGTCGTGCTGATCGGTTTTGCAGCATTCGTGGCGCCGCACTATGCCCGGCCGGGCATGGCCCTCGCTGTGGGCGTGTTCGTCGCGGGCCTGGTGCAGCTGGTCTGCATGCTGCCCTCGCTGGTGCGTATCCGTCTCCTGCCGCGTCCGCGCCTTGGTTTCGGGCATCCGGGCGTGCGCAAGATCCTGCGTCTCATGCTGCCGGGGCTGTTTGGCTCATCGGTCGCACAGATCAGCATCCTGCTGGATACCCTGATTGCCTCGATGCTGGCGACGGGCAGTATCAGCTGGCTGTACTACTCGGACCGGCTGATGGAGTTCCCGCTGGGGGTGTTCGGGATTGCGCTCGCGACCGTGATGCTGCCCAACCTGTCGCGGCAGCATGCCAATGGGGCTGCCGCAGACTTCGGCATGACCCTTGACTGGGCATTGCGGCTCGTGGTCCTGATCGTGATGCCGGCGACGCTTGGCCTGATGCTGCTCGCCGGGCCATTGCTGGCCACGCTGTTTTACGGCGGCCGTTTCGGTGCCGGTGATGTCGAGATGGCGACCCTCAGCCTGATGCCCTACGCGGCAGGCCTGCTGGGCTTCACGATGGTCAAGGTGCTGGCGCCTGGCTATTTCGCCCGGCAAATCACGGCCACGCCGGTACGCATCGGACTGATCGCCCTCGGCCTCAACATGGTGCTGAATATCGTCATCGTGGTGCCGTGGGTGCTGATGGGCTGGGCCGGGCCCCATGCCGGACTCGCAGCAGCCACCTCGCTCTGCGCCTTCATCAACGCCGGCCTGCTGTATCGTGGATTGCGGCGCGAGGGGGTCATCACGCCGGCGCCGGGCTGGGGCCGCTTTCTGTTGCGCGTTGGTGTGGCTGCCGGGGTACTGGTGATGGTGCTGGTCCAGACGGTGCCACCGACCAGCGCATGGATCGAGACCGACTTCTGGACGCGCTGTCTCTGGCTGGTGGCTGCTGTGGTGGGTGGTGGATGCGCCTACTTCGCAGCCTTGTTTGCAGCGGGATTCCGGATTGCCGACATGCGCATGCAAAGCGGCGCCCCGACCTTATAATCCGGTCTTTTCCGGCGCACCCTCCGTTCATGCAAGTGTTTCGCCGCCCGCGACCGGGTGTTAACGCAGTGTTGCCCGGGTGTGTCGCCACGATCGGTGTTTTCGATGGCTTCCACCTGGGGCATCAGTGCATCCTGGACCGGGTGCGCAGCGAGGCGCTGCGCCTCGGCTTGCCGGCGCTGGTCTTCAGCTTTGAGCCGACACCACAGGAAGTCATGCATCCCCGGCAGGCACCCGCGCGCCTGATGCATTTCCGGGACAAGGTGCGCTTTCTGCAGACAAACGGAATAGACGGCTTTTTCTGCCCGCCCTTTGAGCACAGCCTCAGGGATTGCCCGCCGGAAGCGTTTATCGATCGCCTGCTGGTTCGGACGCTTGCCGTCCGGCATCTGGTGATCGGCGATGATTTTCGTTTCGGGCAGGGCCGGGCCGGCAACATCGAGCACCTGAAAGCAGGCGGTCAACGACACGGCTTTGCCGTCGAACAGGTTGGCAGCGTCATCCAGAATGGTGTGCGCGTCTCGAGTACTGCAGTCCGTGCCGCCCTTGCTGCTGGTAATCTGGCGCATGCCCGTGAGCTGCTGGGGCGGAACTACCGGATGAGCGGGCGCGTGGTCGCGGGCCGGCAGCTGGGGCGGCAACTGGGTTTCCCGACCGCCAACATCAGGCTGCAGCGACACCAGAGTCCGCTGGCCGGTATCTTTGCGGTCCGGGTACACGGACTTGGCCCGCAGCCGCTGGATGCCGTGGCGAGCCTCGGCACCCGGCCAACGGTGGCCGGTGTGGAACCGCTGCTCGAAGTGCATGTTTTCGATTTTGATGCGGATATCTACCGGCGGCGGATCGAGGTCGAGTTTGTCGCGCATCTGCGCAATGAAGAGCGATTTGCCGATCTCGAGGCCTTGCGCCGGCAGATGGAATGCGATGCGGCCGAAGCGCGCCGCCTGTTGACAGGGACACCCACGTGACCGACTACAAAGACACCTTGAATCTCCCGCAGACCGCCTTTGCCATGAAGGCGGACCTGGCCCGGCGTGAACCGCAGATGCTGGAGGACTGGGCCAGCCGGGATGTCTACGCGCAGATCCGCACGGCAGCGGCCGGGCGTCCGCGCTTTCTGCTGCTCGACGGACCGCCCTATGCCAATGGCGATATCCACATCGGGCATGCCGTCAACAAGATCCTCAAGGACATCATCGTCAAGTCGAAGACGCTGTCCGGCTTCGATGCGCCCTATATTCCCGGCTGGGATTGCCACGGCCTGCCCATCGAGCTGCAGGTCGAGAAGAAATTCGGCAAGGTCGGCGAGAAGCTTGCACCCGGCGAGTTCCGCAAAGCCTGTCGCGAGTACGCGCTGGGGCAGGTCGACAGCCAGCGTAGTGATTTCCGGCGCCTCGGTGTGCTCGGTGACTGGGAGCGGCCCTACCTGACGCTGGACCGGCGTTTCGAGGCGGAGCAGATCCGTGGCTTCGCAAAGATCGTCGCCAACGGACACCTGCACCGCGGCTACAAGCCGGTGCACTGGTGCCTGGACTGCCGCTCGGCGCTTGCCGAGGCGGAAGTCGAATACATGGACAAGACCTCCACAGCCATCGACGTCGGCTTTGCCGTAATCGACAGCGCGGAACTGCACCGGCGTGCGGGGCTTGCCGGGTCGGCGCCGGTGCTGGTGCCGATCTGGACGACCACGGCCTGGACCCTGCCGGCCAACCAGGCAGTAGCGCTCGGTGCCGAACTCGAGTACCGGCTGATCGAGGCCGAGCTCGGCAACGGCCCGGTG
>JAUPLK010000009.1 GCA_030836925.1 Pseudomonadota bacterium | reverse complement strand
AGATCGCCAATTCACTGCTGACGCTGAATGAACTCAGTGGCGGGCGGGCCAGCCTGGTGGTCGGCGGTGGCGGCGGCACGATGATCGGCATGGGGCTCAAGCCCGACCGGCGTGCCACCCATCCGCACATGCTCGGTGGTGTCGCGGAATGCCTCGAGTTCCTGCATCGTGCGGTGAAAGGCGACGCCTTCAGCTTCGATGGCCGGCTGTTCCAGGTGCGCGACTACCGGCCGGTCCACACCGGCCTGGCGGCACCACGCCTCTGGCTGGCGGCCAATGGCCCGCAGATGCTCGCGCTGGCGGCACGCAGTGCCGGCGGCGTGATGCTGAGCGACATCAGCCTCTCACAGCTACCCGCCACGCTCGACATCCTGCGCACGGAACTCACCGACGCCGGCCGGCCGGTTGCCGGCTACCCGGTCTGCAATCTGCTTGCCTGGCACGTCGATGCCGATCGTGAAGTCGCCTATGCGGAGGCGCGGCGCAAGCTGTGGGTGCGCGGCCTGTGGCAACGCTCGCGGCTCGCACCATACATCGACGCGGCCGATTGCGAACTCATCGAGGCTTCGCTGCCGGCACTCGCTGCCGCCTATGCGCAGGGCATCGACCCCTCGCCCGCCGTACCCCGCCGGATCATGGATGTACTGGCGGAGGGCCTCACGCTGGTGGGCGACCACGGCGATCTCGATGGCTTGCTCGCGCGCGTGCGGGCCTTCCGGGACGCCGGCATCACCGACCTGGCACTGCGGCTCTATGGCTCACCGGAAGCGGGCATCCGGCTGGTGGCCGAGCGGATCGCGCCATTTCTGTAGGCACCCCACCGCTCCTGTAGGATCAGGCTTCAGGGCATGGGGGAACAAGCATGCGGCTGCTGAAAAAACTGCTGATCGGTCTGGCCGGTATTGCCGCAATCACCGCCATCGGCGGATACGCGACATACAAATACATGAACCGCACACCGGCGCAGCTGGTGGCACCCAACTACTACGACTATTACCTGAGCCAGGACACCGTACCGGAAGGCCGGGTGGGCATCTTCATCTCCAGCCTGGTGATGCCGGAGGACTACCGCATCGAGGATTATTTCCTGCTCGCGCAGAAGGCGCGGCAGTACATTCCCTGGCCGATCAATATCCCGTGGATCGCTGACCGCGGCGTGCTGCTGCTGGACCCGGAGCGACCCTATGAGTTCGAAAAATTCACGCCCACCCGCCTGGTCGATGCCTGGGGCCGCGACACCGACCTCGACGGCCTGCCCTACGCCGACAAGCTGGCCACGGGCGAGGTCGAGTGGGTGTCACCCAATCCGCGCCTGCACCTCGATCACGGCTATTTCCTGCTGAAAGCACGCCAGGAGGGCATGCCCACGGTGGCGGCCAAGCTCGCCACCAAGGCCCGCACCTACTACTACGGCATCGGCATCAAGGACCACAAGATCCCGCACGAGGCCGGCATGCGCGCCATCGTCGAGCCGGCGATGCAGGAAATACAGGCCCGTCACGGACCCATCGAGTGGCGCTGGGTGACGGCCGACAATTTCGGCCTGGCCCGCAAGGCCATGCATGAACTGCTCGATACCGGCGTGGACACCGTGCTGCTGGCGGCACCCGCACCGATCTACTCGCACCACGAAGAGTTCAACGGCAGCATCCGCCACGCCATGCACTACATCCATGAGTGGCAGGAGAGGAACGGGCACAAGCCGATCAAGGTCATCATCCAGCCACAGCTGGGTGATTTTCCGGTGCTGCGCCAGACCTGGCTGAACATGCTGCGCGACCGCCTGGATCAGCTCCCGAAGGGCTCGGCCGTGAAGGTCGTGATGTCGATACACGGCATGGCCTGGGAGCGGGTGCCCAACGAGGCGTGGATCCAGCTGGCGCCCGCCTACCGCGACACCACGCTGCAGGATCTCAAAAGCCTGCTCGACAGCTATGACTTCAGCCGCCGGGAGGTCGTGCTCGGCCAGGATCACTTCGCCGACCCGATCAATGATCCCGAAGGCAAGTACCTGTCCACCAACAAGGCCTTCAAGGACGGCATCCACGACGACTTCGATTACGTGATCAACATTCCCATCGAGTTCTTCGCCGAAAACACCGACACGCTGTTTTCACACGCGATGTTCAACTTCGAGGACATACCCGGCTTCGACCGCTACCAGCAGGTGGACTATCCCGACTGGACGGTGCCCTACACCCGCGAGTACGTCGTCGACGGCACGCACCTGATCTACAACGGCGTGCCGGTGGGTAAATACAACCAGCCGATCATCGCCGCCTTCGTGCAGGCGCTCGACACGGTGCTCGCCCGGCAGGAGCGCCCGTAGGAGCGCCTTCAGGCGCGATTTCAAACGCGATTTCCGCGATTCTTCATCTATGATGCGGGCTTCGCGGCTGAAGCCGCTCCTACCACGACCGCTCCTGCAGTTGGAGAGTACAGACATATGCAAGCCGACAAACCGACATCACTGGTCGCCGCCCTGCTGCTGGGCTGCATAGGCGTTTTTGCCATCATGGCCGGACCGATCATCACCGAGGCACTGGTGGCCGCACTCGGCATCGAACCGGGTGTGGCCGGACAGATCATTGCCGTCGAGGCACTGGGCACGGCGCTGGGACCGGTGGCTGCAGCCTTCTGGATGCCGCGGGTCAAATGGCGGACGGCGGCCATCGTCGCCATCCTGGTGGTCATCACCGGCAACGTCATTTCGGGTTCCATCACCTCGGCCAGCAGTCTCGCAGTACTGCGTTTTGCCGTCGGCTTCTTTGGCGAAGGTCCCGCCTTCGCGCTGGCCATCGCCATCATCAGCGGCACCACTCAGAAGGATCGCAATTTCGCCTTCCTGATCGCCGCGCAGGTGGTGCTGGGCGTATTGTGCTTTCTGTTGTTGCCGATACCGAAGGATGCCGGGGTCAGCGGTGTGCTGTTGCCACTCGCCGGCCTGGCGCTGGTGACCCTGTTCACGGTCGGCTGGATTCCGCAACCCGACGGTGCGGCTGGTCATCATGCGGGCGGTGGCCAGGCCGGCGGTTCCGCCTTGCCGGCTTTCATCGCGCTGGCGGTGATGCTGATCTGGTGCACCGGCCTCGGCGCAATCTGGTTTTTCATCAAACTGATCGGCACCTCAGCCGGCATCGACTCCACCCAGGTCGGCGTTGCACTGGGTGTCTCCACCGGTGTGGCGACACTCGGCGCACTGGCAGCCGCCGGGCTGGCGGACCGGATCGGACGCATCATCCCGGTCACCGTCGCACTGCTGGTGCAGGTCGTGATGATCTGGCTGTTGCAGGGCGAAATGAGCTTCCTGCAGTTCATGCTGACGGCGGCCATATTCCAGACCTTCTGGAACCTCAATGGACCCTACATCATGGGCACCATTGCACTGAGCGATACAACCGGCCGGGTCAGCCTGCTGATTCCCACTGCCCAGATCGGCGGTTTTTTTCTCGGCCCCGTCATCGCCGGCCCGATGCTGACGCCAGGTGCCGGTTATGGCCCGGCCAACACCCTGGCGATCGCCTGCTGCCTGCTGGCCCTGGCGATCTTCATTCCCGTTGCCATGCGGCTCAAGCGCTGAGAAAAACGGTGCTTGAGGCACTACCCATGACTTAATGCCAGCCCTCTCTTGACTTCATGAAGATTTGAAATATTGTTCGCCCCGAAACGGGCACGCAGCCCTGAGACAGGACCCTGCAAGATGAGCAAACGCGAAGCTGAATCTCCCGACATTGCCTGGGAAAGCCCCGAGGAAACCGACGCCGAGGATACCGGCGGCGAGTTCAACGGCGGCCCCGCCACTGCCGCCGTCCGCCTGGGTTTTCACCTGGAAGCGGCACGCAAGATCGAGCAGGCACGCGAAAGCCGGATACTGCGCGCAGCCCTCGAAGACTTCGACGACTACGTCGTCTGACGCATAGCCCATACGCCCGGGCCCCGTCCGTGGGCCCGGGCACCGGGGCCGTTTCCGGCCCTGCGCCACATCCGCAAACACTGGTGCCCTTTCCGTCTGCCGAATTGTGAACTGGCGCATTACGTAATACCCGCCGCTGCCGATACTTCGAACGATCCAGGGGATACCCGGTGGGTTGTCGCTGGCCACTGACTGTTTGGCTGGCGCGGGCACATGCACGAGGGAATGCGCCAGACAATGAATTTCAGCGAGATCATCACGTTTGGCAGCGCACCGGGCTTTGAAGCCATACCCACCTACGAAGGTTCCATAGGCTGGCTGGCCACCAGCATCGGCCTGCTGGCCGCCCTGTCGTTGTTGCCAACCATGGAACGGGTTGCCGCCTCACGCACGATCGAGGCACGCCAGTCCTGGGTGCTGGCTGGCGCTGCGTCCATGGCCATCGGCGTTTGCGCCATGCTTTACAGCGCCATGTTCGGCATGACCATGCCGATCCCGGCGCAGCTCGACATCCCCGGCGTGGTACTGGCTCCGCTGCCCGGGATCCTCACCTTTGTCTTCATGATTCACCTGGTCGGCGTCCAGGCCGTCCGCTGGTGGCGTCTGCATCTGGCTGCCGGACTGTGCTCGCTGGGACTGAGTGGCATGCACTACGCCGTGCTGCTGTCGCTGGGTCTCGATGCGACCATCGTCATCAGCACCGGCACACTGTTCATCCCGCTGCTGATCGGCTACGCCGGCACGATGGCAGGTCTCTATGCCTATTTCGGACTGGCTGGCACACGCACCAATTCCCTGCTGCGCAAATTGCTCGGCTCGGTACTGATCACCTACAGCACCATCGGCAACCACTTTTCCGCCATGGGGCAAACCCAGTTCTACACCCGGCAGCCGCTGGGCGACTACATCGCGGTGATGCACCCGGATGTCCTGCCGGTGGTCGTGATCCTGGTGTCGGTCATCGTCGGCATGCTGTGGATCGGCAGCATGGTCGATGCACGTCTTTCCAGTGCGATCCTGGCCATGGAGGAAAGCGAGGAGCGCAGCCGGGCGGTCATCGACGGCATGCTCGACGCGCATATCACCGCTGACAGAAACGGACTGATCCAGACCATGAACCCGGCTGCGCAACGGCTGTTTGGTTACAGCCTGGACGAAGTCCTGAACAAACCCGTGGCCATACTGGTGGCACACCAATACCAGACAGCCAACAGCACGGATGCCATACGTGCTGTTGCCGACAACTTCGACGACAGCACCTCGTCAGCAGGGCAGTATGAGAATGCGGGCCGACACAGGGACGGCTCGACATTTCCCGTGGAAGTAGTCACCAGCGGACTCAAGACCAGCCGCGGCATCTATTTCAGCGCAATCGTTCGTGACCTGACGGCAAAACGCACCGCCGAGGCAGAACTTCGGCTGCTCGGTGCAGCAGTCGAAAATGCCGGCGAAGCCGTATGCATCACCGGTGCCGATGGTGCAATCGTCTACGTCAACCGTGCCTGGGAGAAGCGGCTGTGCCAGCCACGCGCCGACATGATGGGCAAGCAGCTGTATGCCTTGCAGAAGAATATCGTTGAAGACCCGGACCGCGAGAACAGCTTCCGCAAAACTTCCGCCGCTGATGACATTTGGGGTGGCGTGGTAACCACGGAGCTGCCCGACGGGCGACGCCTGCACGAGGATCTGCTGATCACGCCGCTGCGGGAACCTGGCGGTACCGTTACCCACTATGTGTCCAGCTGGCGCGACATTTCAGACAAGCTGGAAATGGAAAAGCAGCTGCTGCGCGGCCAGAAGCTCGAGGCGGTAGGCCAGCTCGCGGCCGGAATCGCCCACGAGATCAATACGCCAATCCAGTTTGTCAGCGACAACATCCGTTTCCTCAAGGATTCGTTCCGGGATATTTCCACCCTGCTCGCGCGCCTGAGCGAGCTTGGCAATGCCGCCAGCGACGGCAGGATCCTGTCGGCCGACATCAGCGCCGCCCTCGACGAAGCGGATGCCGGATACCTGTTTGACGAGATACCCAGGGCTGTCGACCAGTCTCTGGACGGTGTGGATCGCGTCAGCAAAATCGTGCGGGCCATGAAGGACTTCTCACACCCGGCAACCGACCGCACACCCCTGGACATCAATCGGGCGATTGCCAGCACCGCCACGGTCGCTTCAAACGAGTGGAAGTATGTGGCAGAACTGCAGACCGACTTCGACCCGGAACTGCCCACCGTGCCGGTCATGCCTGGCGACTTCAACCAGGTCATCCTGAACATGATCGTCAATGCGGCCCACGCCATCAGCGATGTGGTCGGTGACGGTGCCAGCGGACGCGGGGTCATTACCCTCAGCACACGCCGCGTGCACGACGAGGCAGAGATCCGCATCAGCGATACGGGTTGCGGCATGACGGCGGAGACCGCCGGACGCATCTTCGATCCCTTCTTCACAACCAAGGCGGTGGGCAAGGGCACCGGCCAGGGTCTCGCCATCACGCACAACGTGATCGTCGACAAGCACGGCGGAACCATCAAGGTTGAGTCCACGCCCGGCACCGGAACCACCTTCATCATCCGCCTGCCACTCGACATCCCGATGGCAGACGCCGGTTCCGGCACCAGGGCGGCCTGAACGTGAACGCAACATGAGCAACAGCGCGACAATCCGGCCAAACCGCTTCGGCATTCGCTTCAAGGCGATGACCATGGTCACGGTGCTGGTGCTGATCACGGTGGTGGTGGCCGGCCTGCTGGTTTACCACGGCGCAACCCTTGCCCTGCTGATTTCACATCGCGACCAACTGGGTCGCGAAACCCGGATCATGGGCGAGGCGTTCACCGGATTCATCAACACCATGCGTCGCGATGCAGTGCTGGTGTCACGGCTGCCTGCCATCGCCGAACTTGGGACAGCCAACTGCACAGACAGTTCAGCGCCATCGCCAGATCACTGCCGGGTCCGGGCTGCCGAGGTGCTGACTAGCATGCTGCGGACCCGGGAAGCCTACCGGCGGATCGGGATCATCGGCGCCGACGGCCACGACATCCTGCATGTCTACGCCGAGGGCAGGACGCTGACCGGAAGTGCGCACCGAATGGTGCAAAAGCTGCGCGACTCGTCGGCATACATGGCCGCCCTCGATCTGCCGAAAGGCCAGACCTGGATCTCCGATGCACGGATTGAAAGCATCGACCAGCCGACCGGATCGGTGCGACGAACCCTGATCGATGCACTCACGCCGATTCATGCCCCGGACGGTCGCCTGTCGGGATTCGTGTT
This sequence comes from Pseudomonadota bacterium, assembly GCA_030836925.1. GTDB lineage: Bacteria > Pseudomonadota > Gammaproteobacteria > Steroidobacterales > SHZI01. The sequence continues at coordinate 8,242 of JAUPLK010000009.1, read as the reverse complement.
GATCGAAGCAGACCTGCATGCTTTCGGCAGCAGCATCGCAAACCTGGCGGGAGCCTCATCCAGGCTCTATCTCAGTGATGCGGCAGGACGCCTGCTGCTGCCTGGCGGCCGCGGTGATTCCCGATCCCTGAGCGAGGAATTTCCCGATCTCGTACCCGGTGCAAAACCGGCAGAAACACTGATTGCCCATGACAGGCTTGGCGGGCGCCAGGTGATCGGCAATACCGTGATTCCGTTGCACGCAGATCGTCCCGAGCGGATCTTGCAGCTGATGCTGGCGACGCCTCAACAGGTGATCACAAGCTCGGCCGAACCCAGCTGGCTTGAGGTCCTCGGGGTGCTGGGCATCACCGCCCTGCTGACGCTGCCAATCGCCTTCTGGTCGATCGGACGTCTGCTGCGCCCGCTGCTGCGCATGAATGCCGCAGTGACGTCATACCAGCCTGGACAACCACTCAAGGGCCTGCCAACCGGGAATCCGGATGAAATCGGCGGCCTGGCCCGGGCCTTCTCCGGGCTCGTGCATACGCTTGCGACCAGCGAGGCACGCCACCGCGCTGTCATCGACTCGATGCAGGATGCACACATCGTCGCTGATGCCGAACGCCGCATCCTGGCCTTCAATCCGGCAGCAGAGCGGATATTCGGCTATAGCGCCAGCGAGATCACCGGCAAATCCGTGAGCAGCCTGCTGCCGGAAGCCTCACAGGACAAGCACGCCAGGGACTATGCCCGGTATGAGACCGGCGGCGGCCGATCCGTGGTGGATCGGGTGCGTGAACTGCATGCACGCCGCAAGTCCGGTGAAATATTCGCCATCGACATGATGCTCAGTGCATTCAAGGTCGATGGCGAGCAGTTGTTCAGCGCAGTCATCCGCGACATCAGTTCCCGCAAGGCAATGGAGCAGCAGTTGCTGCGTGCGCAGAAGCTGGAGGCGGTCGGGCAACTGGCGGCCGGCATCGCCCACGAGATCAACACGCCCACCCAGTACGTCGGCGACAACATCCGCTTCCTCAAGGACTCCTTCCGCGAGATCCTCGCGCTCATCGAGCGCCTCAGGCAACTCGGGACCACCGCCACCGATGGCCGGATCCTCTGCACCGATCTCGGCAAGGCCCTGCAGGAAACCGACACCGACTACCTGCTCGCCGAGGTGCCCACGGCCATCGACCAGTCCATCGACGGCGTCGACCGGGTCAGCAAGATCGTCCGCGCCATGAAGGACTTCTCGCATCCGGCCACAGAGCGCACGCCACTGGACATCAACCGCGCCATTGCCAGCACCGCCACCGTCGCCTCCAACGAATGGAAGTACATCGCCGAACTGCAGACCGACTTCGACCCCGACCTGCCCGCCGTGCCGGTCATGCCCGGCGACTTCAACCAGGTGATCCTCAACATGATCGTCAATGCCGCACACGCCATCGGCGACGTGGTCGGTGACGGCGGCAGCAGCCGCGGCACCATCACCCTCGCCACCCGTCGCGTGGATGACAGGGCCGAGATCCGCATCAGCGATACCGGCTGCGGCATGACGCCGGAGGTCGCTGCCCGCATCTTCGATCCCTTCTTCACCACCAAGGCGGTGGGCAAGGGTACCGGCCAGGGGCTGGCCATGGCACACAACGTCGTGGTGGTCCGGCATGGCGGCACCATCAAGGTCGAATCCACACCCGGCGTCGGCACCACCTTCATCATCCGTCTGCCCCTCGACGCGCCCGAATCCGCCGCGCCCGGCAATGACGATATCCAGGCCGCCTGAGCGAACTGCCCATGGAGAAGCAGCGCATGACCCGCATTCTGTTCGTCGACGACGAACCCAACATCCGTGACGGCATGCGTCGCATGCTGCGAAGCATGCGCAACGAATGGGACATGGAGTTCGCCGAGAGCGGCGATGCTGCCCTGCTCACCATCGATGAATGGCGCAACGCGGGGAAGCCCTTTGATGTCGTTGTATCGGACATGCGCATGCCGGGCATGGACGGCGCAGATCTGCTGGCCAGGGTAAAGGAGATCTCCCCGGACTGCGTGCGCCTGATCCTTTCCGGACACTCGGACACCGCCTCGATCATGAAAACGGTGGGCACCGCCCACCAGTACCTGAACAAGCCCTGCGACCCCGAATTGCTGAAGCGCACGATCAAGCGCGCATTCGCCTTGCGCCTGCTCTTGCGGGATGAACATCTGCAGAAAGTGGTCGGGCAGATTTCCAGCCTGCCGAGCCTCCCGGTTGTCTACCAGGAAGTCATGAGCTGCCTGCAGCGCCCCAATGCCTCACTTGGCGATGTCGCAAAGGTGATCGGCAAGGACGTGGGCATGACGGCGACACTGCTGAAACTGGTGAGCTCGGCATTCTTCGGCCTGTCGAAGCCGGTCAGCACCATCGAGCGTGCGGTGTCGTTTCTCGGCCTCGACACGCTGATCACGCTGGTGCTCGCGCAGGGCATCTTCAAGGAAGCTGCGCAAATCAGGGTGCCAGGGTTCAGCATCGAGGCGCTCTGGCAGCACAGCCTGCAGACGGCAGGCGCAGCGCGCGTCATCGCCGCCCAGGAGGGGCTTGACCAGACCACGCTCGACGACGCGTTCCTGGCAGGCATGCTGCACGACATTGGCAAGCTGGTCCTCGCGCAATCCATGCCCGACCCCTACGCCGAGGTCATGCGGCAGACGGGCAACGGTTACGCCGCCACCGCAGAACAGGAACTTCTGCTCACCACCCACGCCGACGTCGGTGCCTATCTTCTCGGTCTTTGGGGCCTGACTGACGCTGTCGTCGAGGCAGTCGCCTTTCACGAACACCCCGGCGCCGCGCCGACAGAGGCACTCGGCCTGCCGGCGATCGTCCATGCCGCCGACCGTCTCGCCCGCTTTCCGGATCAGGCCGATCCGTGCAGCGGGCAATTGCGGCTTGATACCCGATGCCTGGAACAGTTCAACATGTCAGAGCGCTGGCCGATATGGCAGTCAGCGTGGGCCAGGCATCTGGCCGGAGGCGAGAAATGAGCCGCAAGGTGCTATTTGTCGATGACGAACCGAACATTCTCGAAGGGGTACGCCGCCAGCTGCGCAAGCTGGTGACCCTGGATACCGCAACGAGTGCCGAAGAGGGCCTGAAGGTGGTCCTCGAAAACGGCCCCTACGCCGTGGTCATCTCCGACATGCGGATGCCACACATGAATGGCACGAAGTTCCTCAGCCAGGTCCGTGAAGCAAGTCCCGACACTGTACGCATGATTCTTTCCGGTCAGGCCGACATCGACTCGACCATCGCCGCAATCAATGACGCGCAGATCTTCCGGTTTCTGATCAAACCCTGCTCGGGCGAACACCTGGTTTCAGCCGTTGAAGCCGGCCTGCAGCAGTTCGCAAGGAACCAGACCGTGCGAGCCCTGCTCTCTGCCGGCAAACAAATTGAATGATGGAGAACAGCATGGATATCCGGACCAGCCTGCCCGTCGTGTTGCTGCTCGACGATGAACCCAACGTCACCGCAGGACTCAAGCGTGCACTGCACAGCGAACCATGGAAGATTCTCACGGCCGCAACCACTGGCGGCGCGTTCGACATCCTCAGCCGTGAGGCAGTCGACGTGGTGGTATCTGACGAACGCATGCCCGGCATGTCCGGCTCGCAGTTCCTGTCCGAAGTCCGCAAAAAGTATCCGCACACGATCCGCATGATCCTCTCCGGACAGGCGGACCTGGAAGCCGCGGTGCGCGCGATCAATGAAGGCGAGGTCTACCGGTTTCTGCTCAAGCCCTGCAATCCCGCCGACCTGCGCATCACCATCCGCCAGGCGCTGGAACACAAGCAACTGGTGGAACTGAGCCGCAAGCTGCTGCGCGAGTATGAGAAGAAGCAGACCCTGCTCGACGAACTGGAGCGCGCCAATCCCGGCATCACGCTGGTGACCACCGACGAGCACGGTGCCATCTGCATGGATGACGAGGACGAGGAGATGGCAAGCGACCTTGCCGATCTGCTCAGGGAAATGCAGGCGCATGTCGGGTAGGAGCGCTTGTAGGAGCGGCTTCAGCCGCGATCATCATTTCAAAAAAGGGATCCGCGGCTGAAGCCGCTCCTACGGCCGTCGGGGCTGCAGCAGCTTGGCGATCAGGGCGGTCCAGCCGGTCTGGTGGGATGCGCCCACGCCGCGACCGGTATCGCCATGAAAGTACTCGTAGAACAGCAGATGATCACGGAAGTGCGGATCGTTCTGCAGGCGCGCATTTTCGCCATACACCGCGCGTTTGCCGTCCGCATCCTTGAGAAAAATCCGCGCCAGGCGGCGCGTCAGTTCCTCGGACACCTCCTTGATGGTCATGTAGGTGCCTGAACCGGTGGGGCACTCCACTTTGAAGTCGTCGCCGTAGTAATAGTGGAATTTCTGCAGCGATTCGATGATCAGGAAGTTGACCGGAAACCAGACCGGTCCGCGCCAGTTGGAGTTGCCGCCGAACAGCCCCGTGTCCGACTCGCCCGGCTGGTAGGCCACCACCAGCCGGTCGCCGTTCACCCTGAACTCGTAGGGCTGCTCCGCGTGATGACGCGACAGCGCACGCACGCCGAACTCCGACAGAAACTCGGTCTCGTCCAGCATGCGTTTGAGCAGACGCTTCATGCGCTGGCCACGCAGCAGTGACAGCAGGCGTCGCTCGCCCGTGCCACCCACATCCCAGTGCGACACCAGCGCGGCCAGATCCGGGCGATAGTTGAGAAACCACTGCAGCCGCTGGGCAAATCCGGGCAGTTCACGCAAGGTCTCGGCATCGATGGTCTCGACCGCAAACAGCGGAATCAGACCGACCATCGAGCGTATTTTCAGGCGCTGCGATTTGCCGTTCGGCATGTGCAGGACATCGTAGAAAAACTTGTCCTCGTCATCCCACAGCCCCAGCTTGCTCCCGCCCATGCTGGTCATCGCTTCGGCGATATGCAGGAAGTGCTCGAAAAACTTGGTGGCAATATCCTCGTAGACGCTGTTGTGGCGCGCCAGCTCGAGCGCGATGCGCAGCATGTTGAGCGAATACATCGCCATCCAGCTGGTGCCATCCGACTGGTCGATGTGACCGCCGGTCGGCAGCGCCTTGCTCCGGTCGAAGACGCCGATGTTGTCGAGCCCGAGAAAGCCGCCCTGGAAGACATTGCGGCCCTCGGTGTCCTTGCGGTTCACCCACCAGGTGAAATTCAGCAGCAGCTTGTGGAACACGCGCTCGAGGAATTGCAGGTCGCCCCGCCCGCCACGCTGCACGCGATCGATCTGGAACACCCGCCACGCCGCCCAGGCATGCACCGGTGGATTGACGTCGCCAAAGGCCCACTCATAGGCCGGCATCTGTCCGTTCGGGTGCATGTACCACTCGCGGGTCAGCAACACGAGCTGGCGCTTGGCAAAACCGGGGTCGATCAGCGCGAAGGGCAGCATGTGGAAAGCCAGGTCCCAGGCCGCGTACCAGGGATACTCCCACTTGTCCGGCATCGAAATGATGTCGGCATTGTTGAGGTGCGGCCACTCCCAGTTGCGTCCCTGGCGGCGGCTCGCCGGTGGCGGCGGCTGTGCGGGATCACCCTTCAGCCACTGCGGCACATCGTAGTAATAAAACTGCTTCGACCAGATCAGCCCGGCAAAGGCCTGGCGCTGCACGGCGCGTGCATCGGCGTCCTCGAGTCCGGACTGCACGCGTGCGTAGAAGCTGTCGGTCTCCTCTTTGCGCTGTTCGAAAATCGCCGCGAAATCGCCGAACGGCAGCGATACCGGTTGCCGGCACAGCCGCAGACGCACCTCGACACTGCCCTGTGCCGGCACGCTGAACTGGTGCCAGGCAGCGAACTTTGTCCCTGTGCGCGCCGGATTCACCGCGCTCCAGTTGCCACCGACAACGCGATCATGAAAACCATCCTTGCTGTAGCCCGCCTTGTCGATGCCATTGAGGCGACGCACATTGCTGTCGTTGTCGGTGAACAGCAGCTCGGGCTCGCCATCGACATACAGGCGATAGGTGCCGAGCCCGGCATGCCCGGCAAACACCTCGTTTTCATCCGCATGCCAGAGGCGCGGACGCGGGCTGTTGTCCTGCCAGCTCCAGGTATTGCGGAACCACAGTTGCGGCAGGATGTGCAGGGGTGCGGCCTCGGGACCGCGATTGACGGCGGTGATGCGCATCAGGATGTCTTCAGGCGCGGCCTGTGCGTACTCGACGAACACATCGAAGTAGCGATCATCGTCGAAGAGGCCGGTATCCAGCAGTTCATATTCGGGCTTTTTAGCGCCGCGTCGCCGGTTCTCCTCGACCAGTCGCTCATACGGAAACTCGCCCTGCGGATACTTGTAGAGCATGCGCAGGTACGAATGGGTCGGCGTCGCGTCGAGGTAGTAGTAAAGCTCCTTGACGTCCTCGCCGTGATTGCCCTGGCTGTTGGTCAGCCCGAACAGGCGTTCCTTGAGGATCGGATCGCGTTCGTTCCAGAGCGCCAGCGCGAGGCACAGCGTCTGACTGCGGTCGCAGACCCCGGCGATGCCGTCCTCACCCCAGCGATAGGCGCGGCTGCGGGCGTGCTCGTGCGGAAAATACTCCCAGGCGCTGCCATCGGCGCTGTAGTCCTCGCGCACCGTGCCCCACTGGCGTTCCGACAGGTACGGCCCCCACTTCTTCCAGCCCTGGCCGGGCGCGAATTCCTCGGCAAGTCGCTGGCCCTCGGCGGTCTCGACGGCGAACACGCCGGTCACGTCACTCGCACCGGCCTCGTTGCCTGGCTCTGCAGGAATTGCTGACACAAACACGCCCCCCGAAACCCGTGGGGCGAGAGTGTACGTCGACTGGGCTCAGGCCGGAGTGGGGCAGCTGTCTTCGACTTCCACGTAAACAACCGGGATGTTCTTGCGCTCGGCATAGGCGGCGGCGAGCTGCGTGGCGACCTCGGCATCCATGGGCGCGCAATCGACCAGCGTGCGGAAGCACCAGGTCTGGGTGCGTACCGCACCGCCAAACACGCGCTCGATGGTGGCGAAGGTCGCCGGCGAGCCGCGCTTGTGCTGGCAGTAGACGCGCATGAAATCCCCGCCCTCACAGGTCGCATCGTGGTCCCGGATCACCTGCACGCCCATACGCTCACCCCTGGTTCCGCATTCAACATGGAACAGATCAAGCAAGGGCCGTGCCAGCACAAGCCATGAGGAAAATCGCGGTCGTTGGCGCGCTTATGTGAAAGCCGCCGACAAAAATTGTCACTCAGTGACGCAAAAGGCGTGTACCGGACCTACCGCTGAGCGGCCGGTCAGATTCAGGGCATGCGCAAGCGGCCACCACCGCCACCGCCACCGAGTCCGCCGCCCGGGAAACCACCGGCATCCGGCACGATCAGCGACGAGGCCTGCTCGCGGCGCATCTCCTCGACCTTCTGCATGGTTTCCAGCAGCGACTGGTTGGCGGCTTCGGCAAACTTTTCGAGGGCCTCGGCCAGCGTCGTCGCCTGGATGTCGAAACTCAGCGGCAGCGCACCCATGCGCGACATGAGCTGGGTCTGGCCGATATAGAGCACCGGGCGGGAGGCGTCGGGCTGGCCGAGCTTGTCGACCGGGCTGAGGCGCTGGATGGTGCCGACGCGGCGATCGGTAAAGACCTCCTCCAGATAGAGGTCGGCCTCGTTCATCTTGAGTTCCAGCTGCAGGCGTTCGTCAGACATGAGCGTCATTCCCGTTATTTACTGCCGCCAAGGATAGCAGCCGGGAGCAGAATAGCAGCCCGGAAACAGTCCACTACCCCGCTGGATGGAGAGCAATGACCCCGTGAGTCGCAAGGCAGCCCCCGAAACCAGCGCAAGCCTCGCCTACCAGGAGCTCTCGCCCAACGAGATCCTGGCGGCGGTGGAGAGCATCGGCCTGCACTGCGATGGCCGGCTGCTGACGCTGAACAGCTACGAGAACCGGGTGTACCGGCTCGGCGTCGAAGGAGGCCCGCCGGTGGTGGCCAAGTTCTATCGCCCGGGGCGCTGGAGCGACGCGGCGATCCGCGAGGAACACGCCTACACCCGCGAACTCGCGGCACAGGAAATCCCGGTGGCCGCACCCCTGACCGATGCCGGCGGCGAAACCCTGCATCGTCACGGCGCATTCCGCTTTGCGGTCTACCCCTGTTTCGGCGGCCGGGCGCCCGAACTGGACGACCAGCAGCTGCTGCGCCAGCTCGGCCGCTTCGTGGCGCGCATCCACCGCTGTGGCCAGCAGGCTGATTTTCGG
>JAUPLK010000103.1 GCA_030836925.1 Pseudomonadota bacterium | reverse complement strand
GCGCGGGACAGCAGGTGCATGGCCGCTGCATCGACGTAGAGGTGGTCGAGCTCCACATCGGGATACTCACGCGCATAGAGTTCGGTGGCAATCGAGCGCCACAGCCTCGATGTCTCCAGCACGTTGGCCTTGTCGACCGAAGTGATCTTGCGCCGGCGTGTGCGGGCCAGATCGCCGGCCATGCGCAGTACGCGTTCGATTTCCATCCGGGTATAGGTGCAGACGTCGGTAGCCGAGTCCGCGCTGCGTTCCTTCTTGCCGAAGTAGGCGCCGCCGGTGAGTTCGCGCACGACGAGGATATCCACGCCGTGCAGGCGTTCGCTGCGCAGGGGCGATGACGCGTACAAGGCCGGATGCGTCTGCACAGGACGCAGATTGGCGAACACGCCCATCGCCGAGCGCATGCCCAGCAGGCCCTGCTCGGGGCGGATCTTCGAATCCGGGTCGCTCCACTTCGGGCCGCCGACCGCACCCAGCAGCACCGCATCGGCTTCGGCACACAGCTTGCGGGTGGCGTCGGGGAAGGGGTTGCCATGCGTATCGATGGCAATGCCGCCGATCAGCGCTTCCTGGTAGCTAAAGCGGTGCTGGTATTTCTTTTCAATCGCCTTGAGGACACGCAGCGCCTCGGCCATCACCTCGGGGCCGATGCCATCGCCGGCCAGTACGCCGATCAGGGCTTCCATGCGCGCTCACTCTCGAAGCGTGTGATGGCATCCGACTGATGCAGCAGGTAACCGAGCTGATCCACGCCGTTCAGCAGGCAGTATTTCGAGAAACCATCCAGCGGGAAGTTCACTGACCGGCCGTCAGGCAGCCGCAGCTCGCAGCTGGCCACATCGATCGTTACCTCGACGCCGGGATTGGTGAGCAGCCAGCCGTGCGTGGCCTGGTCGACGATCACCGGTACCAGGCCGTTCTTCAGCGAGTTGCTGCGAAAGATGTCGGCGATGCCGGTGCTGATCACGGCCTGGATGCCGAAGTCGATCAGTGCCCAGGGTGCGTGCTCGCGCGAGGAGCCGCAGCCGAAGTTGTTGCCGGCAACCAGCACCTGACAGCCCGCTGCGGCGGGTGTGTTGAGGATGAAGTCGGGCCTGGGCTTGCCGTCCTTGTCGTAGCGCCAGTCGGCAAACAGCGCCTTGCCGAGACCCTTGCGGGTGGTGGTGGTCAGGAAACGGGCCGGAACGATCTGGTCCGTGTCGATGTCGGTACCGGGCATCACCACGGTCCGCGAACGCACGATGTCTGTTTTTTCCATGGATATGTCTCGACTGGAAGTTGGGCTCAGTTCGGCAGCAGCGGCCGCGGATCAGCGATGACGCCGGCAACTGCCGAGGCCGCCGCCGTGAGCGGGCTCGCGAGTACCGAGCGGGCGCCGATGCCCTGCCGGCCTTCGAAGTTGCGGTTGCTGGTGCTCACGCAAAGCTGTCCGGGCAGTGCGATGTCGCCATTCATGCCGAGACACATCGAGCAACCGGCTTCCCGCCACTCGGCGCCGGCTTCCCGGAACAGCTTGTCGAGGCCTTCAGCTTCAGCCTGACGCTGCACCTGCACGGAGCCGGGGACCACCAGCATGCGCACGGACTTGGCCACTTTCCGGCCGCGCAGTATCGATGCGGCAGCGTAAAGGTCTGACATGCGCGAGTTCGTGCAGCTGCCGACGAAGACCACGTCGACCGGCATGCCGAGCATGGGCTTGCCGGCTTCGACCTTCATGTAGGCCAGTGCCTTGCGGAAGCTCGCATCGTCGGAAACAGGCACCGCATCGGTTACCGGCACGACCATGCCCGGGTTGGTGCCGAAGGTCACCATCGGCACCAGCTGGCTGATATCGATCGAGACTTCCCTGTCGAAGCGCGCATCGGCATCGGAGGGCAGGCCGCGCCAGCGGGCCACGGCGGCATCCCAGGCCGCACCCCTGGGTGCGAGTGGCCGGCCGTTCAGATACTGGATGGTGGTGTCGTCCGGCGCGATCATGCCGGCGCGTGCACCGGCCTCGATGGACATGTTGCAGATGGTCATGCGTTGCTCCATGTCGAGTCCGCGGATCGTGCTGCCGCGATACTCGATGACGCTGCCGGTGCCGCCACCCACGCCGATCTTGCCGATGATGGCGAGGATCACGTCTTTTGCCGTCACACCTCGCGGCAGCTGGCCCTCGACGTTGATGGCGAGTGTTTTGGGACGGCGCTGCAGCAGGCATTGGGTCGCCAGCACGTGGCCAACCTCTGTTGTGCCGATGCCGAAGCCGAGCGCGCCGAAGGCGCCATGTGTGCTGGTGTGACTGTCGCCGCAAACGATGGTCTTGCCGGGTTGCGTGGCGCCCAGCTCGGGGCCGATCACGTGCACGATGCCGCGCGAATCGCTGCCGTAGCCATACATGCGGATGCCGTTTTTCTCGCAGTTCTCGATCATGGTGCGGATCTGCGCCGCTGCTGCCGGCTCCGAAACCACGTCCAGATCCTTGAGCGTGGTGATCGGCACGGTCGGTGTCGAATGATCGAGGGTGGCAACGGTCAGGTCGGGCCGCCGGATCGACAGTCCGCGCGAGCGCAGCACATTGAAGGCCTCGGGCGTCGTGACCTCGTGGGTCAGGTGCAGGTCGATGTACAGGACCGCCGGCGCATCGGCTGATTCCGGCACGACGACGTGGTCGTCCCAGACTTTCTGGAAAAGTGATCTAGCGCTCATGTGATGATTCCCGACTTAAGCAAGCGACTCGAGCCAGCCCCACTTGTCGGGGGTGCGCCCGTTGAAGAGGCCAAAAAACGCGTTCTGGAGTGTGGTCGTGACGGGCCCGCGCACGCCCGCGCCGACCGTGATCCGGTCGACCGACCGGACCGGCGTGATCTCCGCGGCGGTGCCGGTGAGGAAGATCTCGTCGGCCACATAGAGCATTTCGCGCGGAATGCCCTGTTCGCGGATGGGTATGCCGAGATCGCGCGCCAGCGTCATGACCGCGTCGCGGGTGATGCCCTGGAGGACCGAATCGGTGGTGGAGGGCGTGATGATCGCGCCGTCACGAACCAGGAACAGGTTTTCACCGGCACCTTCGCTGACGGTGCCATTGGTGGACAGCGCGATGCCCTCGGCAAAGCCGCGCTCGCGGGCCTCCAGGCTGATCAGCGTGCTGGACAGGTAGTTGCCGCCGGCCTTGGCCAGCGTCGGAATCGTGTTGGGGGCTGCGCGCTGCCAGGACGATATGCAGACATCCACGCCCTGCTCGAGCGCATCAGCACCGAGATATGCGCCCCATTCCCAGGCGGCAATCGCGACATCGACCGGATGGCCCGGGGGTGGCGCGAGGCCCACTTCGCCATAGCCGCGGAAAGCGATCGGCCGGATATAGGCACTGCCCAGCTTGTTGCGCGTCACGGTTTCCCGGCAAGCCGCGTTGATCACATCGGGCGTCCAGGGGATGTCGATGCGGTGTATGCGCGCCGAGTCGAACATGCGCCGGGTATGTGCGGCCAGGCGAAAGACGCGCGGGCCGTCCGGGGTCTGGTAAACGCGGATGCCCTCGAATACGGATGACCCGTAATGCAGGGCATGCGTCATCACGTGGACTTTCGCCTCGTTCCACGGAATCAGCTTGCCGTTGAACCAGATCCATTCTGTCGTCCTGATTGCCATGCTCTTTCCTCGACTAAAGTCCTGCGTCGGCGTTTCAAAGATGTACTGTCTTGTCTTCTGCCGGTGATTCCGGCGGTTTGTGTGCCGGTTGTTGCCGGCAGACCCGGTTGATGACATCAAGATAGGCGAGCGCACCTGCTTCAACGATGTCGGTGCTGACGCCATGTCCCCGGTGGCATTGTCCATTGTCGCTGACGGTAACCGTCACTTCACCCTGGGCGTCTTCTCCGGTGGTGGCACTGCGCAGCTCGAAATTCCTGAGATCGAGGCTGATGCCCGTGGCCCGTTCCAGGGCCTTGAAAGCGGCTTCTACCGGTCCATCGCCGACCGATGCTTCGTCGACGATCTGGCCGTCGGCGTGACGCATGCGCACGGCGGCCGCGGCGATCGCGCCGGTGCCGGCGGAAATATGCAGTTCGACCATCTCCCAGGGACCACTGCCGCCGGTGTCGGCCGACAGCACGCCCGTGTTCATGATGATGGCCTCGATGTCGCCGTCGAACATTTCCTTCTTGCGGTCGGCGAGTTTCTTGAACTCGGCAAAGGCCTGATTGATCTGCTCGTCATCGAGATTGAAACCCAGTTGCTGCACGCGCTCACGGAAGGCGTGCCGGCCGCTGTGCTTGCCGAGTACCAGGTTGGATTTGCTGATGCCGATGTCTTCGGGGTTCATGATCTCGTAGGTCGAGGCGTGCTTGAGCATGCCGTCCTGATGGATCCCGGACTCATGGGCGAAGGCGTTCTCGCCGACCACGGCCTTGTTGCGCGGCACATGCATGCCGGTGATGCTGGAAACCAGCCGGCTGGTCGGATACAGGCGTCGCGTCTCGACGCCAACCTCGAGGCCGTAGTGATTGGCCCGCGTGCGCAGCGCCATCACGACTTCTTCCAGCGAGCAGTTGCCGGCGCGCTCGCCGATGCCGTTGATCGTGCACTCCACCTGACGCGCACCGGCGGATACGGCTGCCAGGCTGTTGGCCACCGCCATGCCCAGGTCATCGTGGCAGTGCACGCTGAGCATGACCTGCTCGATACCGCGCACATGCGTGCGGAGGTAGCCAAACAGCGCGGCGAATTCCTCGGGAACCGTATAACCGAGCGTGTCCGGGATATTGACGGTGCGGGCACCGGCAGCGATGACTGCCGCGACCACATCGGCCAGAAAGGCCGGCTCTGTCCGCGACGCGTCCTCGGCCGAAAACTCCACGTCCGCACAGTGCTTTCGTGCCAGTTGCACGCCCTCGACAGCCCGGCGGATGATTTCCTCCTTGGCCATGTGCAGCTTGTAGGTGCGGTGAATCTCGCTGGTGGCGAGAAAGACATGAATGCGGCTGCGCTGCGCAGGCTTCAGTGCTGCGGCGGCGCGCTCAATGTCGTTCGGGTGACATCGCGCCAGGCTGCAGATGACTGGTCCGCTGATCTCCGTGGCGATGGCCTGAACCGCGTCGAAGTCGCCGGGCGATGCCGCGGCGAAGCCGGCCTCGATGACATCGACACGGAGATCGCGCAGGGCCGAGGCCACCCGCAACTTCTCGTCCAGGGTCATGCTGCAGCCCGGAGCCTGCTCGCCGTCGCGGAGCGTGGTATCGAAGATGATGACCCGATCCTGCTCAAGCCCGCTCATCACTGCTCTCCCTGCGGATAATGCTTGGCCAATACAAAAAACCCCGCCACCTTGCGGGTGCGGGGTCTCGTTGACTCATGAGGCAATCAGCCAGTCAGACGTCCGCGCCCGGGCTTCGCAGTACCGGGGGCAGACCGAACGAAGATGCGCTGATCGTGAACAACCGCATGGCAGAATGGTCTTGCAAGCACAGTGCCTTGTCAACCGCGACCGGTCCGTGTCGGGCAGCCGCGGTCATGCTGCGTGCTATGCTCACGGCCACTCCGCCGGCGCTGCTGCCGGCAGTATTTTTTAGTGCGCCGACACATCACGGACCAGCAATGCCCAGGGTGATTTTTCAGGATAGCGATGGCCGCCGGATCGAGGTGCAGGCACCGGTTGGTAACACCGCCATGGAGGCAGCCGTCGACAACCGCGTATCGGGAATCCTCGCCGAATGCGGCGGTGCCTGTGCCTGTGCCACCTGTCATGCCTATATCGCCGCGGAGTGGTTGGCGCGGCTCAAGCCGATGGAGGAGATGGAAGATGCCATGCTGGATGCGGCCACCGACCGGCGGGCAAACAGTCGCCTGCTTTGCCAGATCGAGCTCGGGCCGGAACTCGACGGTCTGTACATCACAGTTGCCGATAACGGAGCCTGACATCACCCATGCGCCTGGTCACACTGGATAGCCGTGAAGTCGGCGGGCGCCCCGCCCTCAGCCTGCCATCGGGCGAGATACTCGATCTGCTGGCGGCCAGCGCGACGCTGGGCACCTCGCAATGGCGGCCGCAGTCGGTGGTCAGTGTGCTGGCCCAGGGCGAGGAGGGTGCGGCGCATGTGGGTCGCCTGATCGCCGAGATCGATGCAGCCACCGGTCCCGTGCGCCAGCAGTGGCGCGCCATCGGACGCTTGCTGCCGGCGACCGGCACACAGCTGATGGCGCCGATCAGGCGACCGGGCCTGCTGCTGATGGTCCAGCGCACATCCGGGCAGGCGCTCAATGCCTTTATCAAGAATCCCAATGCGGCGGTGGGTC
>JAUPLK010000102.1:3265-6324 GCA_030836925.1 Pseudomonadota bacterium | reverse complement strand
TGACATAGGGCTCGTTGGCATCGATGACGAAGACCGCTGCCTTGGCTGCTGCCGCCGGCTGACCGGCCTGCTGCAGCTCTGTAACCGCCTGCGCACGCGCCAGTCGCGTCATGTCCGGGCAATAGAGCTGTTTGCCCGCTGCCTTGGCGCCGAAGGCCGCCCTCAGGTGTGCGGCCGTCTTCACCTTGCAGGAGACCATGACCGGCAGCTTGCCCGCGTAGCTGACCACCTGGAAGATCTCCAGTGGATCGACCATCGGCTTTGAGTGACGGTAGGCCGGCATATCCGTGAACAGGGTGTTTTTCCCCACCAGCTTGGTACTGGCCAGAATCTGCTGGGCAGCGACGCAAAAGGCTGGTGAATCAGCCGCCGGCAGCGGTGCTGCATTGAGCAGAGCGGGTGTCCACGCGGCGATACCCAGGATGAAGATCAGAAGGCGGTTGCGCGCTTGCATGGCGACTCCCTTACTGCTGGATCGAGCGCAAATAGGCCACCAGCCTGTCGATGAGCCCCTGCGCGGCTGCCCGCCCGGGCTGGTCGGCTGGCGCCTGTGCTTCGAGCTCGTAGCCCCACACCGGCATGTCGCGCAAACCATGTGCCGGCAACACTGCCCGCCCGTCAACGATCTCGCGGATACGCTCCTCCGGAAATTCACCGCCCTGCTGACGGCGGGCGATTCGGGTCAGATCCGGAACCATGACCTTGAGCGTCGGTGCAACCGGTCCGTCGCCGTATGCCTGCGGTCCATGACAACTGGCACAGAAGCGCTGATAAAGCTGCGGCCCCGTATACGCCAGCAGCGGATCCAGTTCAGCGGCATGCAGGGTGGGTGTCGCGGCAAACAGCAGCGTGAGGGTGGCGACGTGAACACGATACAAGGCAATTCTCCCCATGCAGGCAGGATCTTGATCTTGCATGGTGGCAGCAGTGACCGCAACTGGCGGCGCCCGCTCAGAACTTGTTCAGCAGTTTCCTTGCCCGGATTTCTTCGAGTTTTTTTACTGTCGCCCTGGTATTGATGCGCCTGGCCTCGTCCTTGTTCATGCCGGCGGCGACCGCCTGTTTTGCCGCATCCAGACGCTGCCGGCTGTGCTGCACCTTCAGGGTGCGCGAGGCAATCGCCCGGTCCACATGCAGCAGCGCCGGCTCTACCGACAAATCCCCGGCAAACAGCTGTTCTTCGAGTTCACGCTTGCGCGTCTGCAGTTGCTCCAGTGTCGCCATATCTGCCGGTCTTGCCCATGAGAGTCGTCATGCGTATCGCGTGGTTTATGATAACAGCCAACCGCAGGATCTCCGCTTCATGGCGCGCAAACCCGGCAAAGGCTATTACATCGATGGTGAATTCGCGCCCAAGGGCAGCGAACTCGACCGGCAGTTCAGGGCTGAACTCAAGGGCACCGAGGCGGCCAGCCGCAGTGAACTGAAGCGTGAAAGCGAAGAATTGCAGGCACTTGGCGAGGATCTGCTGGCACTGCATGGCGAAACGCTTGAGCAGTTGCCTCTCTCCGAGGCCCTCCACAAGGCCGTTCTCGAGGGTAAACGCATCGATGCGCGCGGTGGCGGTCGCCGTCAACGCCAGCTCATCGGCAAGCTGATGCGTCAGCAGGACGACGAAACCATCGCGGCCATTCGCGCCGCTATCGCCCTGCAGCATGGACTGTCTGCACGGGACAATGCCACGCTGCATCTGGCGGAAAGGTGGCGGGAGCAATTGATTGCCGACGATGGCGCGCTCGATCTGTGGCTCGCCGAACAACCAGCCACGGACGCCCAGCAACTGCGGACGCTGATTCGTCAGGCGCGCAAGGACGCGGGGCCCGCACAGCCCGGCGGACTGCCTCGTCAGGGTCGAGCGTACCGCAGCATATTCCAGCTGCTGCGATCTCACTTGCGGCAAAAAGAACAGCAAGCCTGACCGGGCCATGGCTGGCCCGGGGCGACACCTGGAAGAGCGTGCCGCCCCGGGGGCCAGGGGGGAAATCAGTCGGACTTATTCACCACCGAACTTGTAGCTGGCACGCAAACCAATCACGCGCGGCGGCGGCAGCCAGGCGAATATGGTTTCGTCGCGGGGCTCGCCACCGAAGCCGCCACCATACATGCCGTCACGGAAGTCGTTGTAGCCCTGGGCCCAGCGCACGGTGTCATCGTCAAACAGATTGGTGGCATAGATCTCGACCAGCCACTGGTCGGTCTGAATACCCAGCTGGGCATCGACGTTCCAGAAGGAGTCGACATAGGCGGTATGCACGCGGTCATAGATCGCGCGCTCATCCTGGTACTGCCCGGCTGCGTTCAGGTACCAGGACATGTCACCAGCCAGCTGCCGCGTATAGTTGGCTTGCAGGAGCAGCGCATTTTCAGGAATACCGGCAATATCGGCGCCACTGCAGTCACCCTGTGCATTACCGCAGATCGCCATATCCTTCTCGTTGACACCACCGCTGTTGGCACGAATTTCCGAGTAATTGAAATCCGTCCACTCCGCGTCGGTATAGGCATATCCGGCGCCCAGCGTCAGATCCTCCGTCGCGCGCCAGATCAACTCGAGTTCGACGCCCTTGGTCTCGGCCTCGGCTGCATTGACGATGCCGGCCGCTGCCCACCCCGTATTCGGATCAGTGACCGTCACGCCAACCTGGCGATCCGTGTAGTCGTTGTAGAAAATCGCCATGTTTGCCTGCAAAGAACCGTCCAGCCAGGCCGTCTTGGCACCCAGTTCATAGGCCCAGAGCTTTTCCTGGTCCACGCGTGCATTCTGCGGAGTCGCAAACTGGGAGGTCCCGAAGCCGGCGGGCTTGGTGCCCTTGGCCACCGAGCCATACACCATCACGTCATCGCTGATCCGGTAGTCCAGCGCCACGCGCGGATTGATGGTGTCGGAATCGACGGTATCGGTCGCCGGCAGCGTTGGCGGTGCGCCAAAGCTGAAATCGATCGGCAGGTTGAAGATGTACTGCGAGACGCGATCGATGGCCGTATTGGTGCTGACTTCGATCTCGTCATCGATGTAGCGGGCTTCAACCGTCAGGCGCAGCTGCTCGGTGATATCGAAG
>JAUPLK010000102.1:0-3255 GCA_030836925.1 Pseudomonadota bacterium | reverse complement strand
CACGAGACCAAACACCGACCAGCTGGTGGTATCGCGGTCAATCGTCTTGGCCGGGGTGCCTGCGACAGCGGAGGCTGCATAGCTGCAGGTCACCTGGAAGGGATTGCTGCCGCAGAATCCCGGCACGAAGACGATATTCGGATCGTTGAACCAGCCGGTCGAGTTGTCTGTGTTATGGGTGTCCTCCCAGAAGCCGGAGATACCAGCCAGCCAGTTCCAGCGCCCCTCGCCATTGGACTCGAGCGTGAACTCCTGATTGAAGTAATCCGTATCCGTGGCGTCCCGGTACTCGTTGGCCAGCGACAAGCCGACCCCCATGAATACCGTGCCGATTCCGTCCTGATATTCAACATCCTCATCCAGCGTCGCATCGTTGCTCAGATAGCTGGTCGAGGACTTGAAGGTCATCGTGCCGAGATCCCAATCCAGCTTCAGGTAGCTGAGCAGGGTTTCGTCGGTGCTGCCCGCAAACGGCATGCCGGTGCGCTCGGAAACCGACAAGGCCACATCGGACTCGTTCACCGATCCGACGGTACCAAGCCACTGGCCGTAATCCATCGTGCCCATGAAGCTGAAGTCCGGCGTGGTGCCAGCAGGCAGCTCCTGCCCCATCAGATAGAAGGTATTGGCATTGCCCACCTTGGCCACCGCACGCGGATCAGAGTCCGTTTCGCTGTAACTCACGCTGCCGGTGATTTTCAGGCTGTCGGTGGGCAGGAAAACCGCCACCAGGCGCGCGCCGTGGCTGTCGCCGCCATTCAAGTCACCGTTGGCAGCAGGCACGGCAGTGTTGTGGTTGTCGTACCAGCCGTCCGAGTCATACCAGCCCAGATTCAGACCGATGGCCAGTTTGTCGGCAATCACCGGGCCGGATACCGCTGCGCGCACGTCATAGGTACTGTAATCGGCGATATCTGCGCTCAGCCTGGCCTCCATCCCGCTCATGGACGGCTGCCTGGTGATGTAGCTGATGGCACCGGCGAAAGCATTGCGCCCGTAGAGCGCGGACTGCGGCCCCTTGACGACCTCCACACGTTCGAGGTCCATCAGGCGCGTATTAAGCAGCGATGAGCCGCCGCCCGCGGTGACGTTCTCGCCGCTGACGTCAATGCCATCGACCAGCACAGCCGCACTGGTACGACCGCGCTCGCTGTTTATGCCGCGAATCGAGATGCGCGTGTCAGCCGCTGAAAAGCCCTGGTCAAACTGGACGCCGGGAACCAGCTTGACAACATCTGCCGTGGTCGAAATGCCCTGCCTCTCGATGTCGTCAACACCGAACGATGACACCGCTACCGGGATATCCTGCAGGTTTTCTTCCCGCCGCCTGGTCGTCACCACCACCTCGGTGACCTCCTGTGACCAGGATGACAGCGACATCAGGCCCGCCGCCGGCATGGCCAGTGCTGACAAGCCGACCGGCGACAATAATGACGCCACGCCTATACCCAGACCCCTCAGAATTCTCATCGGACACTCCCCCTTGCTAAAAGCAGAAAACTCCCGCCGAAAAGGCAGCAGCACAGCGCCCCGCCAAACCCGTCGCGGCTCCGACACATCGCGGAGCGTGCAAGCTAGAGGCACCACGCGGGAAGCACCA
Organism: Pseudomonadota bacterium; assembly: GCA_030836925.1. GTDB lineage: Bacteria > Pseudomonadota > Gammaproteobacteria > Steroidobacterales > SHZI01. Next base: position 1,655 of record JAUPLK010000102.1, on the reverse strand, counting down.
GCGAAGATTCCTGAATTGAAGGCCAATGTCCTAGAATCGCATTCATGCAGCACGAATTTGTCGTGCCCGGCCCTCGCGGACCCTCGTAAACGCATATGGCAGTACAGCCCCGGAGCGACCGGAAGCCCATCGAGTCCAGCACCCTGCAGCGGATCAGGGCCAGGCTGAACTGGCAGATTCTCGCGTTCTACCTGCTGGTGCCGTTGGTGCTGGGCGGCTACGGCGCGATCAATAACTGGCGACTGATCGAGTCGATCGGTCCAGTCTGGGCCATCGCTTTCTACCTGGGGCACGCATTCCCGCCCTGGTTCAGCACCTGCCTGCTCACCAGCCTGGTGATGCGCCTGCTGCAACCCTGGAAGCCCCGCCCAAGCATCATCATGCTGACCGGGCACACCGTTTCCTGCCTGATCACCCTGCCCTACATCAGCTGGCTGATCAGCCTGTTTGCCGGCTGGTGGCCGGACAGCGGCCTCGAAGAGCAACCCACCAATCTGCTGGCGGCCGGTTACTGGGCTTACTGGCTGCGGGCGGGAGTGGTCTGGCTCGGCGTGAACTTCATCTTCGATCGCTTCCTGGGCTTGCCGCGCTACCGGTATGACACGGTTTTGCCTGATGCGTCATCCGATCCCGTCGTCACGGATTCAACCGCGACCCTGGCCGGTGAAAGCCGCCCGGCCTTTCTGGAGCGTGCACCGGCCGCCATCTCGCTTGCCGACGTGATCGCCGTGAAAGCCGAACAGCACTACATCAGGATCATTACCGCAAACAGGAGCTACCTGGTACTGCACCGCTTCAGCGATGCGCTGTGCGAACTGCCATCGAATGACGGGCTGCAGCTCCATCGGAGCTGGTGGGTAAGGCGCAACGCCATTCAGCGTGTACGGCAAAACTCGCGCAAGATGATGGTAATCCTGCAAACTGGCGAAGAAATCCCGGTCAGCGGTCCTTATCAGGCGCTGGTACGCCAACTGGCGCGAGCCGGCGAAGTACCGGTGACGCCCCTCACGGCTAGCCCGGGCCCCAGGGACTAGATCCAGCCCCGACAGCGCTTCGCACCACACCGGCAACGCAACTTGCCCTCGTGGTGACTCTCGCCATAGTCGACGGTCAGCTCTTCTCCAACCCGGATCCGGCGCAAGGCATAGAACTCCGCGCGTGCCTGCGTGAGGCGCGTGAAGGTATTGGGCTCGCACGAGTGGTTGATGTAGCGGAAGCCGCGCCGCGCGGCCGAGGCATCTATGGCGCGCTTTTCGAGTTCGACAATGGCAACGATGCGTTTGCCGGCTGCACGGCGCCGCGCCTCGGCGATCGATATCAACTCGCCCTCGAACTCGCCGATCTTGGCGCGGGCCGGAATGGCCGTACCGGCAAACAGGCCGCGACCGGTAATGCCGCTGCGACCGATGCGCAGCGCATCGTAGATGGGTGAGCTGTAGATCAGCAGCGCGCCGGTACGCAGTAATCCTCTCTTCAGCCGGGAGTCAGCTCGCATTCATCACCGTCGTCAGCAAGACCATGCACATGCATCTACAGGCGGTTGATCTGCAGGCCTGGTCGAACGCCCTCCTTGGCCTTGTCCACTGCGCGCACGAGCATGGCGTGTTCATGCGTACCCTGGCCGGAATGCAGATACAGATCGGCAGCGGCCAGCA
>JAUPLK010000101.1 GCA_030836925.1 Pseudomonadota bacterium | reverse complement strand
GTGATGCCGGCGATCTCCAGTGCCAGCGGGCCAAACTCGATATCCGAGGCCAGCTGATCCTTGTAGACCAGGCGCTGGTAGAGGCGTGAGTTCTTGTCGCCGGCGAGTACCGCAGCAGCCAGTTCGAGTTGATGGGCGTCGCGCGTGCCCCAGCGCGGACCGGTCCAGGCCATGTAGAGCCGCGCCTGCGCCACGCGGTCCTGCATCTGCTGCCGCCGTGGCTGCGCATGTATGGGGATCCACTCTTCAAGCCGGGTGGCGGCGGGCCCCGGCGCTATGTCGCCGAAATACTTTTCAGCCTTGGCAAAAGCCTCATCGCTGTCGACGTCTCCGGCGATCACGATCACCGCATTGTTCGGGCCATACCAGGTCTCGAACCAGTGGCGCACGTCGTCGAGGCTGGCTGCGTTGAGGTCTTCCATCGAGCCGATCGCTTCCCAGGAGTAGGGGTGATCCGGCGGAAACAGCTGCTTGAGGATCATCTCGAAGACCTTGCCATAGGGCTCGTTGTCGCCCTGGCGCTTTTCGTTCTGCACGACACCGCGCTGTTCGTCGAGCTTGGCCTGGGTGATCGAGCCCTTGAAGTGCCCCATGCGGTCGGATTCCAGCCAGAGCGCGGTATCCAGCGCGTTTCTCGGGACAGTCTGGAAGTAGTTGGTGCGGTCGAAGAAGGTCGTGCCGTTGAGATCGGTGGCACCGAGTTCCTGCAGCGTGTTGAGGTATTCACCCTTCAGGTTTTCCGAGCCCTGGAACATGAGGTGCTCAAAGAGATGGGCAAAACCGGTTCGGCCCGGAGCTTCGTTCTTCGAACCGACGTGGTACCAGACATTGACTGCAACGATAGGTGCCTTGCGGTCTTCATGCACGATCACGGTCAGGCCGTTATCCAGTTGCCGGACGGCAAACGGGATATCGACCGGTGCGACCGGTGCTGACCAGGCCAGCAGGGGGCAGAGCAGTGCAGTGGTAACGACGGTACGGAGCATGTGCATGAGTTCGGGTCCCGAATGAAGGGGTCGATTCTAACCGCGACGAATCGATGGCGAGAATGCCAGAATAGAAGCATGCAGCGACAGATTCCGCAGCGCACGCTCTACCCGCCGCTCGAGCCGTGGGACTCCGGGCATCTCCGGGTTTCCGGCCTGCACGAGATCTACTATGAACAATGCGGCAATCCGCAGGGCAAGCCGGCGGTATTTCTGCACGGCGGGCCCGGCGGGGGCGGAGACGCTGCCCCCCGGCGTTTTTTCGATCCGGCCCGCTACCGGATCATCCTGCTCGATCAGCGTGGTTGCGGACGCAGCCGGCCGCACGCAGAACTGCGCGAGAACACCACCTGGGATCTGGTGGCTGATATCGAGGCCCTGCGCGAGCGGCTGGGCATCGAACGCTGGCTGGTCTTCGGCGGTTCCTGGGGCAGCACGCTGGCGCTGTTCTATGCGGAAAAGCATCCGGAGCGGGTCAGCGAACTCGTGTTGCGCGGCATCTTCCTGCTCCGGGACAAGGAAATTGCCTGGTTCTACCAGTACGGTGCGAGCGAGATTTTCCCGGATGCCTGGGAGCGCTACCTGAACTTCATTCCCGTGGCCGAGCGCGGCGACCTGCTGCATGCCTATCATCGCCGCCTGACAGGTCCGGACCCGGAGCTGGCACTGGAGGCGGCGAAGATCTGGTCGGTCTGGGAAGGCAGTACCAGTCATCTGCTGGATGCGGGTTCGACGGTGGAGCGTTTCGGTGCAGACCGCTTTGCGCTGGCCTTCGCGCGCATCGAGGCCCATTATTTCGTCAACCAGGCCTTTGCCGAACATCCCGGGCAGATCCTGCGTGACATCGGCCGGATCCGGCATATTCCCGCGGTGATCGTGCAGGGCCGGTATGACATCGTCTGTCCGATGACCAGCGCCTGGGATCTGCACAAGGCCTGGCCCGAAGCCCGGTTGCAGATCGTGCCCGACGCCGGGCACTCGGCCTTCGAGCCGGGTATCGTGCATGAACTGATCTCGGCAACCGACCGGTTTTGTGGCAACTGAAAGGCCAGGCAGCTACCCATATGAATGACCAGACCCTGCTGATCACCAATGCGCTCATCTGCAACGAAGGCCGGGTGGTTGCCGGCGATGTGCTGGTTCGCCGCGGGCGCATCGAGAAGGTGGCTCGCGAGATACCGGCAGGTCGCGTCGATCGCATCATCGACGCGGGCGGCAAATACCTGCTGCCGGGGTTCATCGATGACCAGGTGCATTTTCGTGAGCCGGGGTTGACCCACAAGGCCACCATCAGCACGGAGTCGGCCGCCGCGGTGGCCGGCGGCATCACCAGCTACATGGACATGCCGAACACCATTCCTAATGTCACCAGCCGTGCGGTGCTGATGGACAAGTACCGCCTCGCCCGCGGCCGGTCGCATGCCAATTATTCCTTTTATTTCGGTGCGGCAAACGACAATCTCGACGAGATCCGCGGATTGCGGCCGGGTGACTGCTGTGCCGTGAAGATGTTCATGGGCTCGTCCACCGGCAACATGCTGGTCGACAACCCCGAGATCCTCGAGCGCATCTTTGCTGAGTGTCCGATGCTGATCGCGACCCACTGCGAGGACACGCCGATGATCAAGGCCAACGAAGAACGCTTCCGGCAGCAGTACGGCGATGCGGTGCCGTTTTCGATGCATCCGCAGATCCGTTCGCCGGAGTCGGCCTGGAAGTCCTCCGAACTGGCGGTGAGTCTCGCAAAACGTCATAACGCACGCCTGCATGTGCTGCACCTTTCAACGGCGCGTGAACTGGAACTGTTTGCGCCGGGCGCGCTGAATGGCAAGCGGATCACGGCTGAAGTCTGCGTCCACATGCTGCATTTCGATGACCGTGCCTATGCCGAACGGGGCGCCCTCATCAAGTGCAATCCGCCGATCCGCAGTGCGGAAGACCGCAAGGCCCTGCTGGGCGGGTTGGTAGACGGGCGTATTGCGGTAATCGCCACGGACCATGCGCCGCATACGCTGGCGGAAAAGAGCGAAAGCTATTTCAAGGCGCCGTCCGGTCTGCCACTCGTGCAGCACGCGCTGCTCATGCTGCTGGAGCATGTGCACGATGGCACGCTGCCCCTGGAGCTGATCGTCGAGAAAACCAGCCACTCGGTGGCCGATCTGTTCGGTATCCGCGAGCGGGGCTATATCCGCGAGGGATACTGGGCTGATCTGGTGTTGATCGATCACCGGCGACCGACCCTGGTGCGTCGTGAGGACGTGCTGTCGAAGTGCGGCTGGTCGCCCTTCGAGGGCGACACCTTCCGCTCGTCCATCGTGGCGACGATCGTCAATGGCGTGGTGGCTTACGAAAACGGTTGCGTCACACCCGCAATCGCAGGGCAACGCCTGGAGTGTGGTGGAGTGCACGATTGATGAGGTATCCGAAGATGACGGTTTTTCTTGGCGTGGTCCTGGTGCTGCTGGCCTGGCTGCTGGTCTCCGGCATCGAGGGCAAGCGGGAAGTCGCGGCCCTGGATCCGCCGGCGTCCGCACCGGGTGCTGGCGCCGTGCTGGTGATCGGCGGCACCCGCGCCACGGGTCTCGAGGTGGTGCGCCTGTTGCGTGCCCGCGGCGATGACGTGGCCGTGCTGGTGCGACCGGAATCGGATGGCAGTGCCGCCGAGCAGTTGGGTGCGCGCATCCTGCGCGGGGACGCGATGAACCAGCCAGACATCGCTGCAGCACTCGCCAGCGGCCCGTTTCGCGCCGTGGTTTCGACGCTGGGCGCGCGTGCCGTCAAGGGCACGCGACCGGATTTCGAGGGCAATCGCAATGCGGTGGACGCGGCCCGCTCGGCCGGGGTCAAGCGCTTCGTGCTGGTCACGGTGATCGGCGCGGGTGACTCCTACGCGGCATCTCCGTGGATCGCCCGGCGTATTCTCGATACCGTGATGAAGGAAAAGACCAAGGCCGAGGACTATCTGAAGACCAGTGGCCTCGACTACACCATCATCCGTCCGGGCGGACTGCTGGACAAGGAAGCACAGGGCCGTGCCTATTTGACGGAAGACACCCGCTCGATGAGCTGGATCCGCCGCGCCGATCTCGCCCGTCTCACGGTGCAGGCACTCGATGATCCGCACGCCATCGGCAAGACCTATCACGCCTTTGATCCCGATCGGACCCGCTTCTGGTCGATTCCGGCCAACTGAACAGGGCAGGCGGATCCAGGCTGGAATTAGGTAAATTGACCGGGGTCGAATTGCCGACTGGCCGTGCGTGCCGGATCGCGGAAAATCCCGATTTGTTTTCAGGACCGGCTATGTATAATCACGCCTCTTTTTGGCCCGGGCATGGCCCGGATCGTTGCCGGCGCAGGCAACCATCTATCCAATTCATCCGGAAATCGACGTGACAACGTCTCCTCCCGCGAGCGGCAAAATGCCGCCGACCGATACCAAAAATCCCGATTACTTCCACAGAGTCGTGGACTGCCAGTGGGCATGCCCTGCGCACACCGATGTGCCCGGCTATATCCGCCTGATCGCACAGGGAAAGTACACCGAGGCCTACATGCTGAACCGGGAGTCGAACGTATTCCCCGGCATTCTCGGTCGGGTCTGTGACCGTCCCTGCGAGCCGGCGTGCCGGCGTGGCCGGGTCGAGGAGAAACCGGTCGCGATCTGCCGCCTCAAACGCGTCGCAGCAGACCTTGCTGACGATTACTCTGCCTGGTTGCCCAAAGCACCGGCGCAGAACAACGGCAAGCGCGTCGCCTGCATCGGTGCCGGCCCGGCCTCGCTGACGGTTGCCAATGACCTGCTGCCGCTTGGCTATGAAGTGGTGATCTTCGAGGGGCTGGAGGTGCCGGGCGGCCTGATGCGCTCGAATATCCCGTCCTTCCGCCTGCCTGCCGACGTGCTCGATCGGGAGATCGGCGACATCGTCGAGATGGGTGCAGATCTCAGGCTCGGCCACCGTATCGAGAGCATGCGCAAGCTGCTCAATGATGGCTTCGACGCGATTTTCGTCGGCACCGGCGCGCCGCATGGCAAGGAACTGAAGCTGCCCGGTCGTGATGACGATCCGGCACACGTGCATATCGGCATCGCCTGGCTCGAGTCTGTGGCTTTTGAGCACATCAAGGCCATCGGCGAGAAGGTGCTGATCATCGGTGTCGGCAATACGGCCATGGATTGCTGCCGCACGTCGATGCGGCTTGGCGCAAAAAGCGTCAGGGTCGTTGCCCGCAAGCCGCGCCAGTTCTTCAAGGCCTCACCCTGGGAACTCGAGGACGCCGAGGAAGAGCACGTCGAAATCGTCGTCAACCGTTCACCCAAGGCCTTCGTCAGCGAAAACGGCAAGCTCAAGGGCATGCTGTTCGACGTCATGGAATACGAGCTGGATGCCCGGGGACGGATCACCGCGGAGAAAATCACCGGCGAAGAGTTCATGCCTGCAGACGACATCGTGCTCGCCATTGGTCAGGAAAACGCATTTCCCTGGATCGAGCGCGATCTCGGCATCGACTTCGACAAGTGGAGCGTGCCGGTTGTCGACAAGCTGACTTTCCACTCCACACGTCCCGGGGTGTTTTTCGGCGGCGACGCCGCTTTTGGTCCCAAGAACATCATCTGGGCCGTCGAACAGGGTCACCAGGCTGCCATTTCCGTCCACAAGTACTGCCAGGGCGCAGACCTGACCGATAGGCTCCCCGACGGCATGAAGCTGCAGAGCTCGAAGATGGGCATGCACGAATGGGCCTACAGCAACAACTACAACAGTGTGGAGCGCCGACTGGTTCCCCAGGTGGGTCTCAAGGAGCGTTTCAAGAAGCTCAATATCGAGGTCGAGCTGGGCTATACGCCAGAGCAATTCACCGCCGAGGTCGAGCGCTGCCTGAACTGCGATATCCAGACGGTGTTTAGCGAAAAGCTCTGCATCGAGTGCGATGCCTGCGTGGACATCTGCCCGACGGACTGTCTGACCATGACCGATCCGGGTACCGAGGCGGAGCTGCGCACAAGGCTGACTGCGCCGGCCAAAAACACTGATGAGCCGCTGTACGTTTCCGGTCCGCTGCCGCAGACCCAGCGCGTGATGGTCAAGGACGAGGACCTCTGCGTGCATTGCGGTCTCTGTGCGGAGCGCTGTCCGACGGCAGCCTGGGACATGCAGGAGTTCACCCTGCTGCGCCCGCATGCAATCGATCAGGCTGCGCCGGCCCCCGGCAACCGAAAATTCGGCACCTGAGGCACTCAATACCCACCCATTCTTCAACCGCTGTCCGATACAGCGACGCAAGCACGCGAAGGTCAGGCTCAATGAGCAGCTCTGCAAAAGGCCCCAAAGACAACGACTTCACCATCAGGATCGCCAACGTTAACGGCACCGGTTCA
>JAUPLK010000360.1 GCA_030836925.1 Pseudomonadota bacterium | reverse complement strand
GCGCGTACGCCGTTGATCATCTCCGGTCCAGCCGACGACAGTTCAGAACTCTACATCCGCATCAACAGGCTGGTACCGGGACTGGTGCGCCAGGAGCGTCTGCCCGACGAGGACGATGATGGCGGGCCGGGTGACTTCGCCGTGGACGAAAAGAGCCGGCAGGTCACCCTCAGCGAGGAAGGCCACCAGAAGGTCGAGGCGCTGATGGTCAGGGAGGGCTTGCTCGGCGAAAACGAGAGCCTGTATGACGCGGCCAACATCCGCCTCATGCATCACCTGACGGCGGCACTGCGGGCGCATGCGATCTACCGGCGCGATGTCGAGTACATCGTGCGCAATGGCGAGATCGTCATCGTCGACGAGTTCACCGGCCGGACCATGCCGGGCCGGCGCTGGTCAGACGGGTTGCATCAGGCTGTCGAGGCCAAGGAGGGGGTGCGCGTCCGCGAAGAAAACCAGACCGTCGCATCGATCACCTTCCAGAACTATTTCCGGCTTTATGAAAAACTTGCCGGCATGACCGGTACGGCGGATACCGAGGCCTACGAGTTCCAGCAGATCTACGGCCTCGAGGTGGTGGTGATTCCGACCCACCGGCCGATGGTGCGCGACGACCAGGCCGACCTGGTCTATCTCACGCAGAAAGACAAGTTCCAGGCCATCATCGAGGACATCAAGGCGTGTCAGGGCCGCCAGCAGCCCGTGCTGGTGGGCACGGCCTCGATCGAGACCTCGGAATACCTGTCCGGACTGCTCGACAAGGACGGTGTCGTCCATCAGGTGCTTAACGCCAAACAGCATGAGCGTGAGGCGCACATCGTCGCCGAAGCGGGACGGCCGGGTGCCGTCACCATCGCGACCAACATGGCGGGTCGCGGTACCGACATCGTGCTCGGTGGCAACCTCGAAGCCGAATTGGCGCAGATGCCGGCCGATGCCGCCGATCAAGATCGGCAGAAGCACCGCGCGGAATGGAAGGAGCGGCACGAGAAGGTGCTGGCCGCTGGTGGCCTGCGCATCATCGGTACCGAGCGACACGAGTCGCGGCGTATCGACAACCAGCTGCGCGGCCGCGCCGGCCGTCAGGGCGATCCCGGTTCCAGCCGCTTCTACCTGTCCATCGAAGACAACCTGATGCGGATCTTCGGTGATCCGGAGCGCACCAAGGGCATGTTGCGCGGTGTGGGCATGCGCGAAGGCGAGGCCATCGAGAGCAATCTGCTTACGCGCCAGATCGAGCGCGCTCAGCGCAAGGTCGAAGGACACAACTTCGATGCCCGCAAGTCGCTGCTCGAATACGACGACGTTGCCAATGACCAGCGCCGGGTCATCTACCAGCAGCGCAACCAGTTGATGCGGACGGACGATATTTCGGCCTCGCTGGCCGATATCCGGGCCGAGGTCGTGAATGCCACGATCAGTGAATTCATCGCGCCGGAGAGCATGGAAGAGCAGTGGGATGTGGCTGGTCTGTCGGCGGAACTGGAACGGGTATTCGGTGCGCAGCTGGACATCAAGGCCATGCTCGATGAGGACCGGAAGCTGGATGAAGCCGGTTTGCGGGCCAGGATCCTCGCTGCGGTCGAGGAACAGTACCTGCAGAAGTTCACGGTCATGGATCCAGCCGAACTGCGCCAGGTTGAGAAGCAGTTGATGCTTCAGCAGGTCGATCACCACTGGAAAGAGCATCTGGCGGCGATGGACTACCTGCGCCAGGGCATCCACCTGCGCGGTTATGCCCAGAAGAATCCCAAGCAGGAATACAAGCGCGAAGCCTTCGAGATGTTCAGCAGCATGCTTGACCAGGTGAAGCGGGACGTGGTGACGATCCTCGCCAAGGCGCGCATCCGCAGTCCGGAAGAGATCCGCGCTGAAGAAGAACAGCGGCGCATGATCGAGCAACTGCAGTACCGGCACGACGAGGCGCCCTCGGCCATGGCGCCAGAAGCCGCAGCGGCGGAAGCAGAACCAGCGCAGGCTGCCACCGGTGGTCAGTCCATGACGCTCCGGCAAACGCCGCGTGCACCGCCGGCACCGCCCGCCGAGCCCTTCGTGCGTCCGGACCGAAAGGTGGGGCGCAACGAGCCGTGTCCCTGCGGCTCCGGCAAGAAGTACAAGCAGTGCCATGGCCGCCTCGACTGAGCGCAGCCTGCGGCCGGAGCAGCGTGCTTGCCGGGGCTGACGCCGCCAGAGCTGATCCTGGTGGCTGCCGGCGTGCTGCGCGATGCCTCGGGCCGCGTGCTGATTGCGCAGCGTCCGGACGGCAAGCATGCGGCCGGATTCTGGGAATTCCCCGGTGGCAAGATCCAGGCGGGCGAATCGCCGCTGCAGGCCTTGTGCCGTGAACTGGCTGAAGAAATCGGCATCGTGGTGTCAGCCGCAACGCCACTGATGACTTTCCGCCACAGCTACCCGGAACGCGTGGTGGAACTGCAGGTATTCGAGGTCAGCCACTACTCGGGCGAGCCACGCGGGCTTGAAGGTCAGCCCCTGCGCTGGGTGGCGGTCGATGC
>JAUPLK010000359.1 GCA_030836925.1 Pseudomonadota bacterium | reverse complement strand
GGATTCATCGCTGCGACCAGCTGGAAAGCCGCCGGATATTCAACCGTACGCAAGGCGCGGGCGATGGTCACGTGGCCGGTCTCCAGCGGTTCGCGCAGGGCCTCGAGCACGGGGCGCGAAAACTCGGGCAGCTCATCGAGGAACAGCACGCCGTGATGCGCGAGTGAAATCTCGCCAGGGCGCGGATTGCCACCGCCACCGACCATGGCCGCAGTCGAGGCGGTGTGATGCGGCGCGCGGAATGGCCGCTGCCTGAATATCGTCATGCCGCCGGCCAGTGAATGCACGGCGGCCGACTCCAGTGCCTCGGTCTCCGTCATCCCGGGCAGCAGTCCCGGCAGTCGCCGGGCGAGCATGGTCTTGCCGGTGCCCGGCGGACCGGTAAACAGCAGGTGGTGACCGCCGGCTGCTGCCACTTCGAGGGCATGACGCGCCTGCGCCTGACCACGCACTTCGGCGAGATCCTCGCGGCCCGCAGTGCCTGCGGCCCCACACACTGCAGCCTCTGCCCGCGGCGGCCGCAACGCCCCACGATCATTCAGGCAGCGCACGACATCGGCAAGCTGGTCGGCAAGACCAATCCTGTCACCACCCAGCAAGGCGGCCTCGCTTTCACCGGCTGCGGGGACGATTGCGAATCGCCCACTGCGCCGGGCCGCCATCAGGGCCGCCAGCAGACCGGGCACACGACGCAGCAGGCCGGAGAGGGCCAGCTCGCCGTAAAACTCGATGCCGGCGAGGCGCTCGCGTCGGAGCTGTCCGGACGCGGCCAGAATGGCGACGGCGATGGCCAGATCAAAACCGCTGCCGCCCTTGGGCAGATCAGCCGGAGCGAGGTTGACGGTAATCCGCCCGTCAGGAAACTCCAGGCCCGACTGGCTGATCGCTGCGCGCACCCGGTCGCGACTCTCGCGGACTGCGGTTTCGATCAGACCGATGACGGTGAACTGCGGCAGACCGCCGCTGACGTGTGCCTCGACCACAACCTCGGGCGCCTTGAGCCCGAGCAGGGCGCGGGTGAGCGTGGTGGCAAGGCGCATCGCCATGTGGCAATGACCGCAGCCAGCGCTTGATCAGCTGCCGCTGCCACCTTGGCGCGACTCGAGGGCCGCGAGTTCTGCCTCGAGCGCCGTAAGCTTGTCGCGGGTGCGCTCCAGCACCTTGCGCTGCACGTCGAACTCCTCGCGGGTGACGAGGTTCAGCTTTTCGAAGGTGCTGGCGAGCAGGGCCTGGAAGTTGCGCTCCAGGTCGGCCTGTATCACGCGCACGCTGCCGGGCACGTTCGCCGCCAGCTTGCGGGCCAGGTCTTCGATGAATTTTGCATCCATTAGCGATGGTCCTCCGAGCGCTCCAAAAAGTGCCAGCAGCAGCAGCCAGCTGCACCAGCATGAGGCAACGACCTCGTGCTGAAACAGCGCCAAGCCTTGCGCCATGCGGTTTCGCATGTCTGGCACGGATCGTGCTTAGTGCTGTGGCATTGCCGGGGATCGTGCCAGCCTCACCCGGGTGGCACAAGCGGCAAATGACGGCCAAACCACCGCTATCTCCGCCTTGACACGGAAGGATCCAGATTCATGAAACTGATTACCGCGATCATCAAGCCATTCAAGCTCGACGATGTCCGCCAGGCCGTCGTCGACATGGGCGTGCATGGCGTTACGGTCACCGAGGTCAAGGGCTACGGCCGGCAGCGCGGGCATACCGAGCTTTACCGGGGTGCCGAGTACGTCGTTGATTTTCTGCCCAAGACCAAACTCGAGATTGCGGTGACCGACGACATCGCGGAGCAGGTCATCGAGGCCATCGTCAACGTGGCCCGCACCGGCAAGATCGGTGACGGGAAAATCTTCGTCACCCAGCTGGACGAGGTGATCCGCATCCGCACCGGCGAAACCGGCAGCGAAGCCGTCTGAGCCACCCCCGGAAGAATCGAGCAGGAGTACAGACCGTGATACAGAACATTTTCCACAGCCGCATGCGCCGGATGGCCACTGCATCAGCCGCAGCGCTGCTGATGCCGCTGATGCTCATCACTGGCAGCGCACTGGGTGCCGATACGCCGACGCCCGACAAGGGCGATACCGCCTGGGTACTGGTCTCGACCATACTGGTCGTGCTGATGACCATCCCCGGCCTCGCGCTCTTCTATGGCGGGATGGTGCGTTCGAAGAATGTCCTGTCGGTATTCATGCAGGTCTTCATGACCTTCTGCCTGATCGCGCTGCTGTGGGCCGTCTTTGGTTACAGCCTGGCCTTCAGTGGCAGCGGTGCGTTCATCGGCGGTTTCGACCGATTGTTCATGCAGGGCATCACCGTTGACTCGGTGGCCGCGACCTTTTCCAAGGGGGTCTATATTCCCGAGTTCGCCTACTTTGCCTTCCAGCTCACCTTTGCCTGCATCACCCCCTGCCTGATCGTCGGTGCCTTTGCCGAGCGCATCAAGTTTTCGGCCGTGCTGTTGTTCGTGGTGTTCTGGTTCATCGCCGCCTATCTACCCATCGCCCACATGGTGTG
>JAUPLK010000358.1 GCA_030836925.1 Pseudomonadota bacterium | reverse complement strand
CCGGGCAGCACCAGTGCCGACGACGAGGAGCGGGCCTCGCCACTGGAAGCACAGCTTTGCGCGCTGTTTGCCAGCGTACTCGGGCGTCCCCGCGTCGGCCGGCACGAGGACTTCTTCGCGCTGGGCGGCCACTCGCTGCTCGCCACGCAACTGATCGCGCGCATCCGCGATGCCCTGCAGATCGAGTTGCCATTGAAGACGCTGTTCATGAGTCCGACGCCGGCCGGAATCGCCGCCAGCCTGCCGGTGGCGCGTGTGGTGTCAGCGCCGGTGCCGCCGCAGCCGCTCGCCGCGAGCGGGCTGGCGCCGCTCTCGCCGGTGCAGCAGCGGCTGTGGTTTCTCGATCGCCTGCAGCCCGGCAGTCCGGTCTACAACCTCGCCTGGAGCTTCCGCCTGCGCGGCGTGCTGGATCTGGCAGCGCTGCAGACGGCAGTGGATGCGCTGCTGGCGCGCCATGCGGTACTGCGCACCTGCTTTGTCGAGATCGACGGCGAACCGCGGCAGGCCGTGGCCGCGCAGCTGTCCCTGCCCGTGAACGTGCTGCATGCGGATCTGCCCGGTGGCGTGGCCGGCAACTGGGAAGCACGGCTCAAGACCTGCCTGCAGCTGCTGCGCTTCGACCTGGCGCACGGTCCGCTGCTGCAGTTCATCGTGTTGCCGATTGCAGAAGACGACCAGGTGCTGGCGATCGTCGTGCATCACATCATTGCCGACGGCTGGTCGCTCGGCATCCTCGGTCGCGAACTGTCGGCGCACTACAACGCGGCCCTGGTCGGTGAGCCACCAGCGCTGCCGGCCCTGCCGCTGCAGTATGCGGACTATGCGATCCGACAGCGCGCCGCGCTGGAGGGCGGCGAGCTGGAGCGTCAGCTCGAATTCTGGCGCCAGCAACTGAAAGACGCGCCACCGTTTCTCGAACTGCCTGCCGATCGTCCGCGTCCGGCGCTCAGCACGCATCGTGGCGCGCGCTGTTTCCGCCTGCTGCCGCCGGAACTGCAGGCGGCGCTCAAGGTGCTGGCGCAGGCCGAAGGCTGCACGCTGTTCATGGTGCTGCTCGCGGGCTTCGACCTGCTGCTGGCCCGCTACGCCGGCAGCGAGGACATCGTCGTCGGCACACCCATTGCCGGCCGGCCGCGCACCGAACTCGAAGGCCTGATCGGTTTTTTCGTCAACACGCTGGTGCTGCGTACCGGACTGCACGGCAATCCGCGCTTCCGCGAGCTGCTGCAGCGGGTCAGGCAGGCCACGCTTGATGCCTGGGCGCATGCGGATGTGCCTTTCGAGCAGCTGGTCGAGCAGCTCAGGCCTCCGCGCAGTACCGGTCGCTCGCCGGTCTTCCAGGTGCTGTTCAACCTGCACAACGAACCCGCCGGCCGGCTGGAGCTGTCCGGTATCGAGGTCACGCCGCTGGCGGTGGATCGCGGCACGGCCAAATTCGATCTGAGCGTGTCCCTGACTGAAGGCAGCGCCGGGCTGGCGGTGAGTTTCGAGTACAGCACCGATCTGTACCTGGCGGCGTCGATGCAGCGCATGCTGGACGACTTCGCCGCATTGCTCGCGGCCGTCGCGGCCACGCCGGATGCGCGGCTGGCGAGCCTGTTCGTCGGCGCCGCGAGCCCGCACCGACCCGGGCTGGAACAGATCGCGCTGCTGCGCCAGGCCGGCGAGGGCACGCTGGCAACGGCTTTTGCGGCACAACTGCAGCGACATGCCGATGCGACGGCGGTGTCGGCCTCTGCGGTGGCTGGCAGCAGCGGCGTTGAGTGGAGTTATTCCGCACTCGATCAGCGGGCGCGGGTGGTCGCTGCCGCGCTGATGCAGTGGGGCGTGACGCGGGGTGCGCGCGTTGGTTTGTGGTTCAACCAGGGTGCGGGGCAGGTGGCGGCGATGCTCGGCGTGCTGCAGGCGGGCGCGGCCTACGTGCCGCTGGATCCGCTCGCACCGGCTGCGCGACTCGATCTGATCGTGCGCGACGCCGGCTTGCGTGTTGTAGTCGCCGAGCGCGCCGCGCTGCGCGAAGGACAGGCAGGTGCCGGCAGTACGTGGCTCGGCAGCAGCGGCCTGACAATGATCCTGCTCGATGAGTTGCCGGCCGCGTCTGATGCCTCGCTCGTCCTCCCAGCCGGCAGCCCGGATGATCCGGCCTATCTGCTCTACACCTCGGGCACCACCGGCACGCCGAAGCGCGTACAGCAGACCCAGCGCAACGTACTGCACTATGTGCGCAGCTGGGCCGATAATCTCGGTCTGGATTCGGGGGACCGCCTCAGCCTGGTGTCGACCTACGGCTACGATGCCGCCGTGCAGGACATCTTCGGCGCGCTGCTGACTGGTGCGGCGGTTCATCCGCTCGACATCCGGCGTCTCGATCGCGAAACGCTGCTCGATCGCATCGCCGATTCCGGAATCAGCGTCCTGCACGCGACGCCCACCGTGTATCGCTATCTGTTCGGCAGCCACGTGGCCTGTCGGCAGGACCTCTCGCGCGTGCGGCTCATCGTGCTCGGTGGCGAGG
>JAUPLK010000100.1 GCA_030836925.1 Pseudomonadota bacterium | reverse complement strand
CGGTACCGTCGAGTGGGTGCCGAACTTCGACGGCACGCTGCAGGAGCCGGTATTGCTGCCGGCGCAGTTGCCCAACCTGCTGCTGAATGGCGCCAGTGGCATCGCCGTCGGCATGTCCACCGATATTCCGCCGCACAACCTGCGTGAAGTCGTCAGCGCCGTGGTGCGGTTGCTGGAAGAGCCGGACACGACGGCCAAACAGCTCTGCCAGCACATCAAGGGTCCGGATTTCCCCACCGGCGGCGAACTCGTTACGCCGCGCAAGGAACTCAACGACATCTACGCGACCGGCAACGGCACCCTGCGCCTGCGCGCGACCTGGGAGCGTGAAGACAACGACATCATCATCACCAATCTGCCGTTCCAGGTTTCCGGCAGCAAGGTGCTCGAGCAGATCGAGGCCCAGCGACAGGCGAAAAAGCTGCCGCTGGTCGATGACCTGCGCGATGAATCCGACCACGAGAACCCGGTGCGGCTGGTCATCACGCCCAAGTCCGGCAAGGTGGATATCGATGCGCTGATGGGCCATCTGTTTGCCACCACGGATCTCGAACGCACCCTGCGCGTCAACATGAACTGCATCGGCCTCGATGGCCGGCCCGCTGTGCGCGACATCAAGACGCTGCTGGCCGAATGGCTGCAATTCCGTACCGATACCGTCAGGCGGCGCCTGAAGGACCGCCTCGGCAAGGTCGAGGACCGGCTGCACATCCTCGACGGCCTGCTGATTGCCTTCCTCAACATCGACGAAGTCATCCGCATCATCCGCCGCGAGGACAAGCCCAAAGAGGTGCTGATGCAGCGCTTCTCGATCAGCGATATCCAGGCCGAAGCGATCCTCAACCTGCGCCTGCGCCAGCTGGCCAAACTCGAGGAAATCGAGATCCGCAGCGAGCAGAAGGCGCTGGCCGAAGAGCGCGACTGGCTCAACCAGGTGCTGAAGAGCGATGCCAAGCTCCGCAAACTGATTCGCGACGAGTTGCTGGAACTGGCCGAGAAGCATGGCGACAAGCGGCGCACGGCCATCGTCGAGCGTGAAGCCGCCCAGGCGCTGGCCGAGACCGCGCTGGTCAGCAGTGAGCCGGTGACCGTGGTGCTGTCGGTCGGCGGCTGGGTCCGTGCCGCCAAGGGCCACGAGATCGATCCGGCCGCGCTCAGCTACAAGTCCGGCGACAGCTACCTGGCCTCGGCGCTGGGCAAGAGCACGCAGATGGCCGTGTTTCTCGACAATGCCGGACGCGCCTACTGCCTGCCTGCGCATACGCTGCCTTCGGCGCGCGGTCAGGGCGAGCCGCTCACCGGCCGTCTCAATCCGGAAGCCGGTGCCGGTTTTCGCGGCGTGCTGATTGGCGAACCCGCGATGCGCTGGCTGCTGGCCAGCGATGCAGGCTACGGCTTTTTCGTGCAGCTCGGTGAACTGCATTCTCGAAACCGGGCCGGCAAAGCCTGCCTGCGCGTCCCGGATGGCGGCGACGTGTTGAGCCCGGCACCTTTCGCTGGTGCCGAGTTCCCCGGCAAGGCACTGGTTGCCGCGGTCAATTCGGAAGGCCGGCTGCTGGTGTTCCCGGCGGCGGATCTGCCCGAGCTGGCGCGCGGCAAGGGCAACAAGATCTTCGGCATTTCGACGCGCAAGTTCCAGGCGGGCGAGGAGAAGCTCGGCCATATCGCCGTGCTCGAGGCCGGTGACTCGCTGTTGTTGGTCAGCAATCAGCGCAGCATGACGCTTAAACCTGCTGATCTCGCCGAGTATCAGGGGAGCCGTGGCCAGCGTGGTGCCGTCTTGCCGCGCGGCTGGCGCAAGGTCGACCGGATCATGGTCGCGCCAGCGGCCTGAGCCTCGGACCTAGTCGGGTTTCTTGATATACGGCCTTGAGTCGGTGCCGGTGGCCAGCGCTTCGCGCATGGCGGACAGGTCCAGCACCTGGCTGGCGGTCAGCTCGGCTTCGTAGTCGCGTTCGAGCAGCGACAGGGCCTGGAGGAGGGTTTCCGCTTTCTTGTCATCGGCGCCGTCGTCATCCGCAGCCTCGTTGCCGGGCATCGACTGCATGGCTGGCGCTGGCGTATTCATGGTCTCGCTGTCATCACCGAACAGCTTTTCGAGTTCCGAGGTGATTTCATCAGTCGTTCCGGCGGAGGCCCGGGCTGCGTAAGCCGGCGGTACGGGCGCAGCGGCCACGGCAGGAAATTCATCGGCCAGGGAGTCATCGGGCCGCGCGGACCACTGCACGGTGATCGAGGGCTCGGCCCGTTCCATGCGTACCGCGATCGGTTTCGGTGCGATTGCGGCGGCCAGCGGAAGCACCTCATTGGCGGCTGCGGGCGTGGCTGCCGGTTTTGGTGTGCGTTTGCGGGTGACGGCAGGCAGCCGGTTGCGGAACCAGAGCAGGGCACTCACCAGCAGGCCGAAAATGATGCCCGAGGCCGTGGCGGCGAGAGGGCTGGCTGCAGTCGTGGCGGGCGCGTCTGCCGATACTTTTGGCGGTGCACGGGTGGGTGTGGCAGGACGGGCCGCCGGCGGAGCGGCGGGCGCGATGCGGCTGACCGGGGTGGCGGCAGGAGCCGGTGTCGTGGCGACTTCGGCGGCAACAGTGCTGTTCGCCGCGGCGGCGTCTTCGACTTCAGGCGGAAGCGTTGCGAGCACGGGTGCGGAAACGGCTTCAGGCAGCGGCACGGGCGCCGGTGCAGGCAGTGTGGCCGGCATGGCAGCCGCGCCCAGCGCCGCGGTGTCGATTGCCGGAATCACGATGGTGCTGCCGAGTTTGATCAGGTTGATGTCGTTGCGGATGAATGCCGCAGGATTGGCCGTGAATATCTGTCCGGCCAAAGTCCAGAGATTGACCTGGCGTCCGCTGACGCGGGCAGCGATCGACGAGAGCGTATCGCCGGCAGTCACCTGATAGCTCGTGCCCGGCAAAATCGGCGTGCCGGCTGCATCGAGCGTCCGGCGCGCGCGCAACGGGCGCTGACGCGGGGCGGGAGTGCGCAGGCTGTCGGCAGTGGTGAGCGATGCGGGCAGGGCAGCAGGCAGCTGCTGCGGCTGAGTGACCGGCGGTTGTGCCGGCACTGATGCCTCGTCAGTTGTCATGCCGGGCAGATCCAGCATCAGGACGTACTGGCGCGTGATGGTTGCGGTGCCCGGGCAATTGGCCTGCAGGCTCAGGGCGTAAATCGGTTCGTAGAGTGCCGCGGCGCTGCTGATCCGCAGTGTGTACTGGCCGGGGCGGGCTGCCTCGGGAGTGATAACCGCTGCATTGGGTACATGACCGAGGTCATTGCTGCCACCTGCAGTGGCCTGAATGCAGCCGCTCGCCAGCGACTCGCCGGCAGCGAGCTGGACCGGCACGCTGACGTCCAGGCGCTGGCCGAGCTGCGAATGCACGCTGAGCTCGCCCAGACTCAAGGCCTGACCAGGCGGGGCGGTGGCCAGCAGCGCCATGCCGGTCAGCGTCGAAGCAACCAGCCGTTCGCGACCGGTTGCCGGTTGCCGCACGGTGAACTTGTTCGGTCTGGGTCTGCTCGTGTTGCGCCTGGTGCGCATGCCTGGGTCCCGGGTTTAAAGATCCGTTATGGATCGCTCGTGCGACAACCGACAAGAGACCATTTGCCGCGTTCCCGCGAAATGAACCATGTCTCGTTCTGTAATATGGCAACGGCAGCCGGGGCTGCGCGTGCCGTGGAGTGTGACCTGCGGCACGGGCAGCTCAACCCGCGGCCTGCTGGCCGGTACTGCTGTCGCCGCCCAGTACCACGCCATGATTCTGGGTGAAATTGCCCTGTACGAAGGCGATGCCGAGTTGCCAGAGCACGGCCATCGTGTTGGCGTTTTCAACGCGCTCGGCAATGGTCTTGATCTTCAGTTCATTGGCGCGTGCGGCGATGCTGCCGACCTTGCGCTGCAATTCCTTGTCCCGGTGCAGGCCCTGCATCAGGCTGCCGTCGATCTTGACGAACTGCATCGGCAGATGACCGAGCAGCTGGGTCGAGTCGCGGCCCGCGCCGAGGTGGTCGACGGCAAACAGGAAACCGGCTTCGCGCAGGCGTTTGGCCGTCTGCTGGGCGTCCTTCAGTTGCTGCAGGGCCAGTTCCTCGCTGATCTGGAAGCAGACCTGCGCGGGCTTGAGCCGCGTGCTCTGCGCACGTGCCTTCAGCCAGTCCAGCAGTGATTCGTCGAGGATCGATTCGCGCGACAGCCGGATGAATACCAGGTTAGGCTGGCGTGCCACGCAGAACGAGAAAGACGCACCGATCACCCAGCGATCGATGTTCTTCATCATGTGTGCACGTTCCGCGACCGGGATGAATTCGGAAGGCAGAACCGGCTCGCCCTGCTCATCGATCAGTCGCACACGTGTGTCGAGTACGCCCTGGACTTCATCCTGCAGTCCGACCACCGGCTGATGAACGAGCCGCAACCGGTTCTGCATGAGTGCGGCGCGGATGCGGGCGATCCACAGGGAATCGGTCAGACGCAGGCGTTCGGTGATGCTGGTGATCTCGCTGAGCACGACCCGGTTGCCACCCTGCTCGCGGCCGCTGCGGCAGGCCTGCTCGGCTTCGCTGAGGATCTCGCCCGGCGTCTGGCTGCCAGAGCGCGCTTCGCAGAGACCGATCGTGCAGGACATCGATGTCGACTGCGTGTCCACCTCGAAGATCTGTCCGGCCACGGACTTCTGGATCTGCTCCGCCCAGGCCTGCACATCGCCCATGGTGCCGCGCTCGACGAGCACGGCGAACATCGTGCCGCCGAATCGTCCGTAGAGATCACCCGGCTGCATGAGTTCGCGCAGCAGTTCGGCCAGGCGCATGAGCAGGGCTTCGGTGCCGAGCAGGCCGACGTCGGCCTGCACCCTGGAAAAGTGATCGGGGCGGATGTAGGCGATGGCACGGATACCGCCCTCCAGTGGTGTGGCGAGCCGTGCTGCCAGCTGCTCCAGAAAGAAATGCCGCTGGAAAAAGCCGGTCGAGGGATCCTTGCCCACCGCGTGCTGCAGGATCTCGTCGGCGGGTTGCTCGACGTTTCGTTCACCGGGAATGATCAGCCTGACGCCGGGGTCGCCATCGATGCTGATGCGCTTCAGGCAGAGGTCCAGTGGCAGTTCGCTGCCATCCTTGCGCCAGGCGACCGCGCCGAGCGTACTGCCTTCCTGCCACTTGTCACGCAGGCAGGCGACCAGTGCACCTTTCAGTGTGGCCTGATCGGCCTCGCGGAACAGGTCCATGAAGGGTTCGCCGACGAGTTCCTCCTCGCTGCGGCCGAGCAGGCCCGCCCAGGCGGGATTTGTCGCGACGATGATGCCATCGTGTATGTCGACGATGGCGTCGGATGCGCCGCTCATCAGGCTGCGCAGTTCCTGTTTGTACTGGCGTGCCGAACTGAGCACACCCTCCAGCGCGACCCGCAGCCGGTGTGCGTGCAGTTCGCGGGTGACAACCGCGCGCAGGCGGTTGCGGTGGGTCAGTGATACCACGTCGCGGGCGCCGCTTTCCAGGGCAGTGGCGATGCCCTGTTCATCCACCTGGTTCTGCACGAGCAGCAGCGGCGGCTGGGTGCTGCACCGGGCGATGCCGGCGGCAGCGGCGGCGAGATCGACTTCGGTATTGCCCGAAAAATACAGCACGAGCTCCGGGTTCAGGGCGGACAGCTGCTCGCACAGCAGGGTCAGGTCGTTGACCCGCGTGCAGTGAACCGGATGACCGCTGTCGCGCAGGATCGTGTTGATGGTCGTCGCATGGTCATCACTGCGGCTGATGATGATCAGCGGAATTCCAACGGAGTTGCCCAACCCCACACCTGTCGTTTGTGCTGCGAAGGATCGGGATTCTGCCGACACGGCTGCGGGGATTATGTGACCGCAGTACGATTATGTGGCGCGGCTGGAATTATGTAGCGCCGAAATATTCCAGCGGTGTTTTTGCCGCTGCGCCGGCGATTTCCCGCACAAGTTTCGGCAGCAGATAACCGGGCAGTTTCGCTGCCATCGCCGCATGCAGTGCGATCGCTTCATGGTCCGGTACGAGGAAGTGTGCAGCGCCGGCGACCCGGTCGAGTTGATGCAGGTAATAGGGCAGCACGCCCGCGGAAAAAAGCCGGTTTGAAAGTGCGGTGAGGGCGTCGACCGAATCGTTCACGCCGCGCAGGAGCACCGACTGGTTGAGCAGGGCGGCAGAGACGCCGCGCAATTCACCGAGCGCCGCGACGACGCCGGCATCGATCTCCTGGGCATGATTGGCGTGAATCACCGTTACCACGGCCTTGCCGGTGTTGCGCAGCAGTTCCAGCAGTTCATCGTCGATGCGCTCCGGCAGTACCACCGGCAGCCGCGTGTGCAGCCGGATACGGGCGATGTGCGGGATGCCCTCCAGCGCATGGATGAGTTCCGCGAGCCGGCCATTGCCCAGCGCGAGCGGATCGCCACCGCTCAGGATGATTTCCTGCAGGCTGTGGTCGGCGGCAATCGCGTCGAGCGCGGCAGCGAGCGCAGCCGGGGTTGCGCTGTGCCCGGCGTAGGGGAAGGCGCGCCGGA
>JAUPLK010000099.1 GCA_030836925.1 Pseudomonadota bacterium | reverse complement strand
TCCTGGTTTTCCGACCGGCTGAGGAGGGCGGTGTGCCGCCGCCTGAAACCGCGCCGCCGCAGGTCCAGAATCAGGCCGAAGTGCCCGTGCTCCCGGCAGGGCCGGTGCAGGCGCTGGAGCTGGAGCCAGCACCGCCAGCACCGGACACCTCGACTGCCGAGATCGGCAAACTGGTACTCGAATTCGAGGCGGCCTCCTGGGTGGAGATCAGCGACAGTTCCGGACGCCTGCTGTCCGGTGAACAGCCCGCCGGCAGCCGCCAGGTGCTGAGCGGCCAGCCGCCTTTCAGCGTGGCACTTGGCAATGCGCCGGGCGTGCGCCTGAGCGTTGATGGCCAGCCCTGGCCGGTACCGGACGATGCCCGGGCCGCTGGCAGCAAGGTGGCGCGTTTCCGCATCGAATCGCTGTCCCGGTAGAGAGCAGGCATGCAAGAACAGATACAGGCGATCCGCGGCATGGGTGATGTGCTGCCACCGGATTCGGCACTCTGGCAGCACGTTGAAGCCACGATCCGCAGCGTGCTGCTCGATTACGGCTATCAGGAAATCCGCGTGCCGATCGTCGAGCGTACCGAGTTGTTCAAGCGCTCGATCGGTGAAGTCACGGATATCGTCGAAAAGGAGATGTACAGCTTCGACGACCGCAACGGCATGTCGATCACGCTGCGTCCCGAAGCCACGGCCGGCATCGTGCGCGCCTGCATGGAGCATGGCCTGCTGCGCAACCAGCGGCAGAAGTTCTGGTCGACCGGCCCGATGTTCCGCTACGAAAAGCCGCAGAAGGGCCGCTACCGGCAGTTTCACCAGTTCGATGTCGAGGCACTCGGTTTCACCGGGCCCGACATCGATGCCGAGCTGATCATCATGCTGGCGCGCATCTGGCGCCTGCTGCGCATCGAGCACCTCAGCCTGCAGATCAACACGCTGGGCACGACCGAATCCCGCGTGCAGTACCGGGCAGACCTGATGGCATATTTCCGCGAGCATTTCGCGCAACTCGACGAGGACAGCCGCCGGCGCCTGGAGCGCAATCCGCTGCGCATCCTTGACAGCAAGAACCCGGACCTGCAGGGGCTGATCACCGCCGCGCCCCGGCTCACCCAGTACCTCGATGCCGAATCGGAGGCCCATTTCGACGGCCTGCGTGCGCTGCTGGACGATGCGGGTGTGCCTTATGTCGTCAATCCGCGCCTGGTGCGCGGGCTCGACTATTACGGACGCACGGTTTTCGAGTGGGTGACCGATCGCCTCGGCACGCAGGGGGCGGTCTGTGCCGGTGGCAGGTATGATGGGCTGGTTGAGCACCTGGGCGGCGAGCCGACCCCGGCCGTCGGCTTTGCGATCGGCCTGGAGCGACTGGTGGAGTTGTATGCGCTGGCCGGTCTGGGTGCACCGTCGCGGGTACCTGATGTCTATGTGGTCGCGGTGGGCGAGGGTGCCACCCGTTGCGCATTCCGCATCGCCGAGAGCCTGCGCGATGGTGCCGCCGCCCTGCGCGTCGAGACCAACTGCGGTGGTGGTGGCTTCAAGGCACAGATGAAGCGTGCCGACCGCAGCGGCGCGACAGTTGCCGTGCTGCTCGGCGAGGATGAGGTGAGCAGCGGTACCGCGGTCGTCAAACCCTTGCGGACCGAACTGGAGCAGACCACAGTACCGATGGCCGGGCTGGCTGATGCGATCGCAGTACATCTGCGCTCCCGGCCCTGATGACAGCAATGCAGTGACAGGAACGCGCCGTGGAAGATGATTTTCTGACAGACGAGCAACAAGCCGACCAGGTCAAGAGCTGGCTGCGGCAAAACGGACCGTTTCTCATCGCCGGTGTGGTGCTGGGACTCGCTGGCCTGTTTGGCTGGAACCAGTGGCAGCGTTACCAGGAGCAGCGCGCCGAAGCTGCCTCGGCGCTCTACGACCAGTTGCTGCAATCGGTCGGCGAGCAGCGCGTCGAGGTGGCCGCCGGACAGTTGCAGCAGCTGGAGAGCGAGTTTGCCTCGTCCGCCTATGTGGACCAGGCCCGGCTGTCGATGGCCGGTCTCTACGTATCGCGCAGCAAGCCCGAAGAAGCCATCGCCCGGTTGCAGCTGGTTGTCGACAAGGGTGCTGCGGAGGAGATCCGCAATATCGCGCGCCTGCGCCTGGCCCGCCTGCTGAGCGCCGGCGAAAAGCATGAGGAAGCCCTGAAAGTCCTCAACGTGTCCGGCACCGGTGCCTTTGCGCCGCTGTTTCACGATGTGCGTGGCGATGTGTATTACGCGATGGGCAAGCTGCCGGAAGCGCGCAGCGAGTACGAGCAGGCACTCAATGGCGAGATGGCTGCCGCCGTGCTTGACCCGAACTATGTCACCGCCAAGCTGGATGAGCTCGGTGGCAAGGCAGCCGATCTGACTGCAGCGACGGGCGTACCGGGTACCGTGGCTGATGGCGTGCCGGCGCAGTGATGCATTCCGGCCTCCGGTTGTTCAGCGGCGGTTTGCGTACCCTGTTATTCGGTGCGTTGCTGACTGCCGGTGCCATGTCCAACACGGGTTGCAGCCTGTTTGGTGGCGACGATGACGAGCCGGATGCCCCCGTCGAACTGCCGGATTTCAAATCAACGCTCAAGATAAAGAAGGTCTGGTCGGCAGGCCTCGGTGACGAAACCGAGTTTCTGCGCCTCGCGCTCGCGCCGGCTTCGGACGGTTCGCGCATTTTCGCTGCTGCCAATGACGGGCGGGTCAGTGCTTTCGATGCGCTCAAGGGCAAGCGGCTGTGGCTGAGCAAGACGGAACTGCCGCTGTCAGGCGGTCCGGCAACCGATGGCAAGGTCGTTGCGCTGGGCACGAGCAATGGCGAGGTCATCACGATTGACGCTGATGAC
This sequence comes from Pseudomonadota bacterium, assembly GCA_030836925.1. Classification (GTDB taxonomy): domain Bacteria; phylum Pseudomonadota; class Gammaproteobacteria; order Steroidobacterales; genus SHZI01. The sequence continues at coordinate 3,681 of JAUPLK010000099.1, read as the reverse complement.
GGCAAGGAACTCTGGCGCAAATCGCTGTCCAGCGAGGTACTGGCTGCGCCGGCCCTGGCACCGGGGCTCGTGCTGGTGCGCACCGTGGACGGCAAGCTCACGGCGCTGGATGTCGCCGACGGCACGCAGCGCTGGTTCGTGCAGCAGAACATGCCGCGCCTCACGGTACGCGGTACTGGCTCGCCGGTGGTGGTCGGCAATGTGGTGGTCTGCGGTTTCGACAACGGCAAGCTCGCCGCCTATGAACTGTCGGATGGCACGCCGGCCTGGGACACGCTGCTCGATCCGCCTGCAGGCCGCAACGAGATCGAGCGACTGGCCGACATCAACGCAACCGTGCTTTCGGTGGGTGAAGACATCTATGTCCTCGGCTATCGCGGGCAGACGACCGCGGTAGCACTCGAGTCGGGACAAAGTCTGTGGAGCCAGGACGTCGCCGGTTATGGTGGCCTCGCGACGGATCTGGAGAACGTCTACATATCAGGCACCGGCAGTCAGCTGTACGCGCTGCTGCGGCAGACCGGCAGCGAACTCTGGAAGCACGAATTGCTGAAGAATCGTGACATCACCGGCCCCACGGCCTGGCAGAACTCGGTGGTGGTTGGTGATTTCGAGGGCTACCTGCACTTTTTCGATGCCGCCACCGGCAAGCCGCAGGCCCGCGTGCGTTTTGACAGCAGTCGCGTGACCTCGGCGCCCCTGGTCGTCAACGATCTCCTGTACGTCCAGTCCGACGGCGGCAAGCTGGCGGCCTTTCGCCAGGTTGTGAAGCAATAGCGCACAGGGATACCGGAAGTGCTGCCTGTATTTGCGCTGGTCGGCCGCCCGAATGTCGGCAAGTCCACGCTGTTCAATGCGCTGACCGGCACGCGTGATGCGCTGGTCGCCGATCTGCCCGGCCTGACCCGCGACCGCATCTACGGCTACACCACCGTCAAGGACCGTGCGGCGATCGTCATCGACACCGGCGGGTTGACCAACACCAGTGATCCTTTCGGTGCGCAGATCGACAGGCAGGTCGCCTATGCCGTCGGCGAGGCCGACCTGATCGTGTTCCTGGTCGAGGCCGCCACCGGTCCCCTGCCGGACGACCACGCCATCGTGGCCCGGCTGCGCAAGACCGGCAAGCCGGTGATCCTCGCCATCAACAAGGCCGAGGGCCGTGCGCCGCTGGAACTGGCCTCCGCCTTCTATGAACTCGGCCTCGGCGACCCGCTGGCCATCTCGGCCCAGCATGGTGACCGGCTGACGCTGCTCGGTGAGCGCATTCTGGCTGCCTTGCCGGTTCGCGAGGATGCCGAGCCGCAGTCCGGCAGTGCGGCGTTGTCCGGTACGCGCATCGCCGTGATCGGCCGGCCGAACGTCGGCAAGTCGACGCTCGTCAATCGCCTGCTGGGCGAAGACCGGCTGCTGACTTCCGACCAGGCGGGCACCACCCGCGACAGCATCCGCGTGCCGTTCACGCACGATGGCCACGCGATGGTGCTGGTGGACACCGCTGGCATACGTCGCAAGGCGCGGGTGGATGAAGTCATCGAACGCTTCAGCATCGTCAAGTCGCTGCAGGCACTCGAGGAAGCCGATGCGGTGCTGCTGCTGATCGATGCGCGCGACAGCCTGACCGAACAGGATGTGTCGCTGATCGGCCTGGTGCTGGAGCGGGGGCGGGCGCTGGCCATCGGCGTCAACAAATGGGATCACCTGCCGCCGGACCAACGCGAGCGCGTGCGCGAGGATCTGGATCGGCGGCTGCCGTTCCTGGATTTTGCCGATATCCACTTCATCTCGGCCCTGCATGGCACGGCGGTGTTCGACCTGCTCGAAAGCGGTCGTCGGGCGGCACTCGCGGCGGTCCGCGAACTGCCGACGCCGGATCTCAACCGGGCGCTCAAGGATGCCGTGCAGGCCTATCCGACGCCCATCGCCAGCCGCAGCCGCATCAAGCTGACTTATGCCCACCAGGGCGGTCGCCGGCCACCGCTCATCATCATTCACGGCAACCAGACCTCGGCGCTGCCGGAGAGTTACCGGCGCTACTTGATGGGATATTTCCGCAAGGTATTCAAGCTGCGCGGCACGCCGATCCGCGTCGAACTGCGGGCCGGCAAGAATCCCTTTGCCGGCAAACGCAACCGCCTCACCCCGCGTCAGCTCAAGCATCGCAACCGTCTGCGCTTCCGGTAGCGGGCCATATCCATATAACCAAACGGTCGGGTCGGGGCCGTATATCGCCACGCATAATCACTGCCTTCCAGCGCAGGGTTGGACTCCAGGGCAGTGAGCACGGCACGCAAATTCTTCCAGGTTCCCGGCCGCTTCGAGATGCACCGCGGTGGCGTGCTCGAACGCCCGGTGATCGCCTATGAGACCTGGGGCCAGCTGAATGCCGAACGGGACAATGCCGTGCTGATCTTCACCGGCATGTCCCCGTCGGCACATGCCAGTTCCTCGCCCGAAGATCCTTCGCCGGGCTGGTGGGAGGAGATCGTCGGTCCCTCGCGGCCCATCGACACGCGGCGTTACTTCGTCATCTGCATCAATTCGCTCGGCAGTTGCTTTGGTTCCACGGGGCCATCATCGGTCGATCCCCTGACCGGCCAGCCATACCGGCTGAACTTTCCGGTACTGACGCTCGAGGATGTTGCCAGCGCCGGCATGCTGGTGGTGCAGGGCTTTGGCATCAGCCGACTGCATACGGTCGTTGGGCCGTCGATGGGTGGCATGACGACGCTGGCCTTCGCCATCGCCAACCCGACCATGACCCGCAACCTGGTGCTGATCTCCACCGGCGCACGTTCGTTGCCGTTTTCCATCGCGATGCGTTCGCTGCAGCGGGAGATGATCCGCCGCGATCCGGCCTGGGAGCACGGGAACTATGCGCCCGAGGCCGGGCCGATCACCGGCATGCGCATGGCGCGCAAGCTCGGCATGATCACCTATCGTTCAGCCCGCGAATGGGAGCAGCGCTTCGGCCGGGAACGGATCGGTGAAGAACGCCAGACCGGTGATGCCTTCGCGCCGGATTTCGAGGTTGAAGGCTACCTGGAAGCCCATGCCCGGAAGTTCACGGGCCAGTTCGATGCCAACAGCTACCTGTATCTGTCGCGGGCCAGCGATCTGTTCGATGTCGCCGAGCATGGTGGTTCAGTGACGGCGGGACTCGCCAAGGTGCGCGCCGGGCGGGTGCTGGTGGTGGGCGTGGAAACCGATCTCCTGTTTCCGCTCGCGCAACAGCGTGAACTTGCCTCCGGCCTGGATGCGCTCAATCGCGAAGTGCACTTTGTCGAGCTGCCCTCGATCCAGGGCCACGATTCCTTTCTCGTCGACATGGACCGCTTCCGGCCGATCCTCGAAGTATTCTTCGCGTAGGAGCGGCTTCAGCCGCGATCTTCTCCGCCCGAAATCGCGCCCGAAATCGCGCCTGAAGGCGCTCCTACGGCCGCGCCTACCGTACGGTGGCCTTGATCACGCCGTCGGCCACGCGGGCGGTGATCGGGTCGCCGGGCTGTACCTGTTTCGTGCTGCGCACGACAGTGCCACCGGCATCCAGTACCAGCGCATAACCACGTTCCAGTGTCGACAGCGGACTGACCGTCTGCAGTCGGCCGCTGAGCACGGCGAGCTGGCTGCCGCTCTCCGCGACGCTCGCACGGATCGCCGCGGCCAGGCGTTGCTGGGCGC
>JAUPLK010000098.1 GCA_030836925.1 Pseudomonadota bacterium | reverse complement strand
ACGGCGCCGGTACCGGACTGCCCGCGTACAAGGGTGCGATCAGCGCCTTCTGTTCGGCCGTTGCACACAGCGCCGGGATATCACCAGCCGCTGCGACAACGGGCACGCAGAGGATGCCAGCTGCAGCGATGACGCCTGCAGTACGAACAATATTCCTGTACATGAAAATCTTCCCGTGATGTGTCAGGTCAATCAGCGCGGCGGCCGCGGCACGAACGCGCTCGTGCGCCGCACGTAATCCTGATACTCGGGACGACGCGTGGCAATATCTTTTTCGGTGAGGGCCACACCCGAGACCTTGAGCAGAAACAGGCTCAACAGCAGCGGCCCGATCAACGCCCACCAGGCGCCACCCGACACGGCGATCAGGCCGATGCCCCACCAGAGCACGAACTCGCCAAAGTAGTTGGGATGGCGGCTGAAACGCCACAGGCCGGTATCCATCACGCCGCGCGCCGCGCCGCCACCCTGCTGGAAGCGGGCGAGTTGCCAGTCGGCCACCGACTCGAAGACCAGGCCAAAGGCCCACATCAGCGTACCGAAGCGATCCAGACTGCCGATCGGCGCCGTGCTCACGACCGCACCGAGCAGTGGCATCGCCACCAGCCAGGCGAGCACCGCCTGCAGGCCAAACACCAGGTAGAGGCTCTTCAGGCTGAAGTGCGGCTGGTTGCGCGCGCGGATTTCGCGATAGCGGCGATCTTCGGGCTGCCCGTGACTGCGCCAGAGCAGGTGGGCGGCGAGGCGCATGGCCCAGACCGTGGCCAGCAGGACCAGCAGCACCCCGCGCGTGCCCGCGGCCGGTGCGTTCCACAGCCAACTCAGACCGGCGCCCGCAATCGCAATGCCCCAGAACACATCCACGATGGCGATATTGCGTGTGCGCAGACTGATCAGCCAGGCGATGAACATCAGCACCAGGGTGGTAGTGAGTCCGGACAGCGCCAGCGGCAACAGGGTGTTCATGATCTGATCAGGACCGCACGAAGCGGTAATGGGCGACAAACCACTCGGTGCCGCCGGCATAACCGAACAACTCGGCCACCGCCATGAAGAACATGCGCCAGCGGTTGAACCACAGCCGGGCCTCTCCGGCACCATAGGCTTCCGTCAGCACCGCCATCACGGCCTCGCGGTTCTGGTCCTGGCGGACCAGCCAGTCGTTCGAAGTGCGCTCGTAGTGCGTGCCCGGCACCCGCCACTGCTCCTCGATCCGCAGCTGCTGCTGAAAATACAGCAGGGTGTGCTCGGCCGGCATCAGGCCACCGCTGAAAAAATACTTCGCCATCCAGTCATGGCTGTCGCCGGTGGTGAAGGGATACATCAGCGTGCGATGACAGAAGATGTGCACGAACAGCTTGCCACCAGGCCGCAACCAGCCAGCAATGCGCTCGAGCAGCGTGGCGTAGTTGCGCATGTGCTCGAACATCTCGACGGAGACCACGCGATCGAAGCGCTCGGTGGTACTGAAAAAGTTGGCATCCGCGGTGATCACCTCCACGTTCGCGAGGCCACGCTCGCGCGCCGTGGCGAGTATGAACTCGCGCTGCGAGGCCGAGTTGGAAACGGCCGTGATGCGGCTGTGCGGATAGTGCGCCGCCATCCACAGGGTCAGCGAACCCCAGCCGCAACCCAGTTCGAGGATGCGCTGGCCATCGGCAAGTTCCGCGCGCTCGCAACTGAGGCGCAGCATGGCGGCTTCGGCGGCATCCAGATCCTGCGCGCCCTCGCCATACCAGCAGCAGCTGTACTTGAGATGCGCACCGAGTACCTGGCGGAAGAATGCCGCCGGCACCTCGTAGTGCTGCTCGTTGGCCTTGTCGGTCTCGATGGCCACCGGACTCGCGCGCAGCTCGGCCAGCCGGCGGCGAAACTGCTCGGCCTCCGCCAGTCCGCGATCCAGGGACTCAGTGGCCAGACGCTCAGCCATCAGCCGGCGCATCCCGGCACGCGCGATCACATCGGGGATCAGACCGCGCTCGCACAGATCGATCAGCATGCTCACTCGGCACCCCGTTCGGCAGCGGCACGGATGCGGCCGAGGACCCGGCCCAGAACGGGCAACTGCTCATAGAGCCCGGTGCCGGAATCCCAGAAATCCTTGTGCAGCAATACCCGGCCTTCCTTGTCGAAACGAAACTGCGTCACACCGTAGCTGAGTACTGGCTCGCCACCGGCCAGTGCGTCGTGCTCGACGCGCATCTCCCAGCGCACGAAGCAGTCGATACCGCTCGAGGCCCGGTCCAGGAAACGCACGTTGAGCACCCGGGTGTCCTGCATCGTACGACTGAAATAGGCTTCGATACGCGCCGCGCCGTCGATGCCGACGAGGGTGTCATTCAGATAGGCCTCCGGCGCATAGACCAGGGCGGTCTGCTTCCGCACCGAGGCCGCACTCATGTCCGTGAAGTAGGTCTGCAGCCGATCGAAGGCCGCCTGCTGGCCGGTACTGTCCAGCGCACAGGACACCGCGAGCGGCGCCGTCCGTGCCAGCGCGCGTTCATAGGAGGCATTGAGATCCGGCAAAGGTACCGGCGCCCGGCCACAGGCGGCCAGCAAGCCGGTCAGCACCAGCATCGGAATCAGTCTGCCGTTCCGGCACCGGTTGCGGCTCGTTTGCGCAGCAGACATCAGGCATTTCTCCATCGCTCCGGACGGGAGCACCAGCGGCAGTTCGTCAGCGATACGCAATCTGATTCAAGTCTGCATCCGCAGGACAGGCTGCAACGAAGCAGGTTATATGGAACTATAAGCCCTGCGGGGGAAGAACATGCGCACAGCGATCATCGGCAGCGGCATCTCGGGGCTGTATGCCGCCCATCAACTGGCCAGACACTGCGAGCTGAGCATTTTCGAGGCTGACAGCCGGCCCGGTGGTCACAGCCACACCGTCGATGTGGCCATGGACGGGCAGCGCCTGGCGATGGACACCGGCTTTCTGGTGTTCAACGAGCGCAACTATCCGCACCTCACCGCACTGCTGCGCGGGCTCGGCGTTGCCTACCAGCCGGCCGACATGAGTTTCAGCTTCCGCTGCGCCGACAGCGGCGTGGAGTATCGCGGCGACACGCAGTTCGATGCGATCTTCGCGCAGCGCCGCAACCTGCTGCGCCCGGCCCACTACCGGATGCTGCTCGATATCCTGCGCTTCAACCGCATGAGCGACCAGCTGCTGGCGGCGGCACCGGGCGTGAGTCTCGGTGACTATCTGGCGCAGCACGGGTTCCGGGGCCCCATGCTCGACGACTATCTGCTGCCGATGGCCGGCGCCATCTGGTCGGCGGAACCGGAAAAGATCCTCGAATTCCCGGCCAGTCATTTCGGGCACTTTTTCCGCAATCACGGTTTGCTGCAGACCGCCGGACGCCCGCAGTGGATGACGGTCAGCGGCGGCTCGCGGGAATACGTGCGCGCCATCGTCGCGCCCTTCCGCGAGCGGCTGCTGCTCAATACGCCGGTCGAATGGATACAACGGCACGCCGACCGGGTGGTGATCAAGGCACGCGGCCGGCCCGAGGCCAGCTACGACCAGGTCGTGCTGGCCTGTCACAGCGACCAGGCACTGCACCTGCTGCGCGATCCCTCGACCGCCGAGCGGGAGGTCCTCGGCGCCATCGCCTACCAGGACAACGACGCGGTCCTGCATACCGATCTGCGCCTCATGCCCCGCAGCACACGGGCCTGGGCCGCCTGGAATTACCATCGCAGCAGCGCACAGGACACGGGACGCGTCTCCGTGACCTACGACCTGACCCGGCTGCAGTCGCTGCCGGGGCCACGCCGGTTCCTGCTCACCCTCAACGACACCGGCACCGTGGATCCGCGGCAGATCGTGCAACGCCTGAACTACGCTCACCCGGTGTACACGCGCGCAACCATCGCAGCCCAGCAGCGGCATGCAGAGATCAACGGCGTCAATCGCAGCTACTACTGCGGCGCCTACTGGGGTTACGGTTTCCACGAGGACGGCGTGCGCAGCGCGATCGCGATGTGCGCTGCCTTCAGGCAACGCACGGGTATACCGATGAGCATCCCGGCAGCCGGCCCGCGGATCATGACCGGAACAAGGGCCGTGGCCTGAGCATGCACAGCTGCATCTACAAGGGCCAGGTCAGCCATCGGCGCTTTTATCCAGCCCGCCACGACTTCCGCTACTCGCTGTTCATGATGTATGTGGACCTGGCAGAACTCGACACGCTGTTCGATCCCTACTGGTTCTGGTCGGCGCATCGCGCCGCCCCGGCACGCTTCAGGCGCAGCGATCACTGTGGTGATGCGACGGTGCCGCTGGACAGGACGGTCCGCGACCTGGTCGAGGCACAGGCCGGCTTCCGGCCGGCCGGCCCGATCCGCCTGCTGACGCACTTCAGCTACTTCGGCTACAACTTCAATCCGATGAGCGCCTACTACTGCTTCGATCAGGGCGAAACCCTGGAAGCCGTGGTGCTCGAAGTCAGCAACATGCCCTGGCGGCAGATGCATCCCTATGTGCTGACCGGCGGCCGACCGATTGCCAACCACGGACTGCGTTTTGAATTCGCCAAGACCTTTCATGTCTCACCCTTCATGCCGCTGGACATGCACTACGTCTGCAAACTGGCACCGCCCGGTGAGCGGCTGGCGCTGGCGCTGGAAAACTGGCGCGACGGCGCGCGGCGTTTCGATGCCCACCTGAATTTCGAACGGCAGCCGATCAGCTCCGGAGCACTGGCCCGGGTACTCGCCACCGACCCCCTGGCGACCCTGCGCGTGACCAGCCTGATCCACTGGCAAGCCCTGAAGCTGTGGCGCAAGCGCACGCCGGTATACGATCGCCCCGCCAAACGGGACGCCGCATGAACGACTTCGACGACACCTTCGACAGGCCGCAGGGCAAGGCCGGCGAACGCAAAGCCGGCCTGGCGGTGCGCATGGCCCGGCGCGCGGTACTTCAGCAACTGGGCGCACTGCGCCACGGCCGGCTGCAGATCCAGGATGCGCTCGGTACCAGCGTGGCAGGCGGGATTTCCGGGCCGGCATCGATCGACGTACGGGTGCGGATCACCGACCTGTCCGCCTGGCTGGACATTGCCAGCGGCGGCACCATCGGCGCCGCGGAAGCCTACATGGCCGGCAAATGGCACAGCAGCGATCTGCTCGCCGCCATGCGTCTGCTGGTCAGCGACCGCACAGTGATGGACGGACTCGAGACCGGTATGGCGCGCCTCGGCAGTACGCTGCTGCGGCTCGCGCACTGGCAGCACCGCAATACACGCACCGGCAGCCGGCGCAATATCCACGCCCATTACGACCTGGGTGACGCGCTGTTCAGCCTGTTTCTCGATCCCTCGATGATGTATTCAGCCGCCGTGTTCCCGCACGCCGAAGCCACGCTCGAGGAAGCCTCACGGCACAAGCTGGACCTGATCTGCCGCAAACTGGAACTGCAGCCCGACGATCACCTGCTCGAGATCGGCACCGGCTGGGGCGGGCTCGCCATCCATGCGGCACGCCACTATGGCTGCCGGGTCACCACCACCACCATTTCGGAAAACCAGTTCAGCTACGCGCAGCGCCGGGTGCTGGAAGCGGGCCTCGCCGACCGCATCACCGTGCTGAGCCAGGATTACCGCGACCTGCAGGGACATTACGACAAGCTCGTGTCCGTGGAGATGATCGAGGCGGTGGGCCACGGCTTCATGGACCAGTATTTCCGGATCTGCAGCGAGCGCCTCAAACCGGCCGGCCGCATGCTGCTGCAGTCCATCACCATCGCCGACCGCTACCACGAGCAGGCCATGCACGCCGTGGATTTCATCCAGAAGTACATTTTCCCCGGCGGCGCGCTGCCATCGATCAGCGCGATCAGCTCGGCTGTTGCACGCGTGACCGATCTGCAGATCAGCCACCTGCACGATATCGGCATCGACTATGCGCGCACGCTGCGCATCTGGCGCGAACGCTTCATGAATCGCCTGCCGGAAGTCCGCAGCCTCGGCTATCCGGACGAGTTCATCCGCATGTGGGAGTGGTATCTGCTCTACTGCGAGGCGGGTTTCCTGGAACGTGCGATCAGCACGGTACAGCTGGTCTTCGACAAACCCGACTGCCGGCTGGCGGCGGTTTCAGGCGCGGACTGATCCTCGGACGCCGGGTCTCAGGCACCAACCAGCCGGGCGCCGAGCGCCAGCGCCTCATCGATACCGGCCGCATAACCATCGGCGCCGATACGCGACCAGAGTTCCGGCGCGTCATCGAAGGCGGCGCCACCAACCAGGATGCGCACCGGACGCTCGCAACGTTCACGGATGGCGGCAATCGACTGCTCGATGCGCGGAATATGCGTCGCCAGGGTCGCCCCGAGCATCAGCAGGTCAGCTTCGTAAAAGCTGAGCAGGGCCGGCAGATCGAGCATCGGCACGTCCGAACCGGCGTAGATCACGCGCCAGCCGGCCAGCTGGTACATGTCGGCCAGCGCGCGCAGGCCGATGTCATGCACGTTGCCGGAAACTGCCGCGACCACTGCGGTATGCCCGTTGGACGGGGCGGGGGCGGCGTGGCTGATCACCACCGACATCGCGCGCT
>JAUPLK010000097.1 GCA_030836925.1 Pseudomonadota bacterium | reverse complement strand
TTCCGTCGCAGAGCCGCGCACGGGTCTCGGTGGGCCGGGTAACCAGTGCGACGATCTCCCGGCCAAGTTCATCGGGCGGCGCCGAGTACATGCGGCCGCGCGGGAAAATGCATACCCGCAGCAGGGCGGCAACCCAGCGGTTGGGGAAGTTGCGCAGAAAACCGTGCAGCTGCTCCTGCGCCTGGTAGAGGAGTGTCCGGCACGCCCACTCGACCAGCGGCAGATCACCCGACTGCCGGCCCTGGTTGTCGTAGTGCTTGAGCACCATGCTGGCGAGATAGATGCAGCTGAAGACGTCGCCGAGGCGGGCCGACAGCATTTCCTTGCGCTTCAGACCGCCACCCACCACCAGCATCGCCACGTCGGCCAACAGTGCAAAGGCCGCGCTGTAGCGATTGACGTGCTGGAAAAAACGCGCGGTCGGACCGTCGATGGGTGCATGGCTGGCCCGCGCGTTGCTGAGGGCCAGCACGAAGCTGCGCGCCGCATTGCTGATCGCATAACCCATGTGGGCAAACAGGTAGCGGTCGAACTCGCGCAGGCCACGACTGAAATCCGCATCGTTGGCCGCCTCCATCTCCTTCAGCACAAAGGGATGGCAGCGGACGGCACCCTGGCCGAAGATGATCAGGCTGCGCGTGAGGATGTTCGCGCCTTCCACCGTGATCGCGATCGGTATGCCCTGGTAGATGCGGGCCAGATAGTTCGAGCGGCCGAGCATGATGCCCTTGCCGCCCTGCACGTCCATGGCATCGTTGGTCACCCGGCGTGCCAGCTCGGTGCAGTGATACTTGAGCACCGCCGAAGGCACCGATGGCCGTTCGCCACGCGCGATCGCGGTTGCCGTGACCGACAGGCCGGCGTTGATGATGTAGGTGAATCCGGCCATCCGCGCCAGCGCCTCGCCCACACCCTCGAATTCGCAGACCGGCAGATTGAACTGGCGGCGCAGACGCGTGTAGGCACCGGAGGCGTAAACGATGGCCTTGCTGCCTCCCATCGCATTCGAAGGCAGCGTGATGCCGCGACCAGCCGAGAGTTGCTCGACCAGCATCTTCCAGCCCTGGCCAGCCCGTTCCGGCCCGCCGATGATGGCGTCGAGCGGCACGAACACGTCACAGCCCTGCGTCGGGCCATTCTGGAACGGCACGTTGAGCGGGAAGTGCCGGCGGCCGATGCTGATGCCCGGCGTGTTCACCGGGATCAGCGCGGCGGTCACGCCACGATTCTCCTCCGGGCCCAGCAGATGCTCGGGGTCGTGCAGCTTGAATGCCAGGCCGAGCACCGTGGCGATCGGCGCAAGCGTGATGTAACGCTTGTCCCAGTTGAGACGGATGCCGGTGATCTCGCGACCCTGCCACTGGCCACGACAGACCACGCCGGTATCGGGAATCGAGGCCGCATCCGAACCGACACGCGGGCCGGTCAACGCAAAGCAGGGAATCTCCTCGCCGCTGGCGAGCCGTGGCAGGTAGTAGTCACGCTGCTCGTCGGTCCCGTAGTGCAGCAGCAGCTCGGCTGGCCCGAGCGAATTCGGCACGCCGACCGTCGAGGCCAGCACGGCACTGCGACTCGAGAGCTTGGCGAGCACGGCAGCCACGGCGATCGGTGAAAACTCCAGGCCGCCATAACGCTTCGGAATGATCATCGCGAAGAAACGGTGCTGGCGAATGAACGACCAGACCTGCGGCGGCAGATCAGCAAGTTCGTGGGTGATCTGCCAGTCATCGCTGAGGCGGCACAGCTCCTCGGTCGGCCCGTCGAGAAAGGCGCGCTCTTCCGGAGTCAGATGCGGCGCGGGCAAGGCCATCAGCCGGCCCCAGTCAGGCTGGCCGGTGAACAGTTCGCCGTCCCACCACACCGTGCCGGCCTCCAGTGCCTCACGCTCGGTATCCGAGAGCTGCGGCACCACCGTGCGATAGAAGCGCAGCAGCGGCAGCGTGATCCGCTCGCGGCGGAACTTGACCGAGTTGAGCACGACCAGCCCGGCGAACAGCGTCCAGAGCAGCAACTTCCAGATCGCCCAGCCGCCGCCGAACAGGCTGTAGATGAACAGTGCACCGCCCAGCGTCAAGGTGGACGTGGGCAAATCGATACGCCGGTACGCAAGCACGAGACCAACGCCCAGCAGGGCGGCAGTCCACAAGAGCCAGATAATGACGTCAGTCATCGTGTCACCCCGGTTGGTGCAGCGACTGACTATAAACCACGCGGCGCGTCAGGGAGTACCGATACCGACACTCCCTGACGGCGGTGGGTCAGAGCAGGGCGGCGATCGCCTCGCGTTCCTGGCGCAGTTCTTCTTCAGTCGCATTCATGCGCTCGCGGCTGAAATCGCTGATCGGCAGACCCTGCACGATCTCGTATTTGCCTTTCGCACAGCGCACCGGATAGGAGTAGATGATGCCTTCCTTGATGCCATAGCTGCCGTCAGAGGGTACCGCCATGCTCACCCAGTCATCACCCGGGGTGCCGAGCGCCCAGTCACGGATGTGGTCGATCGCCGCCGAGGCGGCCGATGCGGCGCTCGACAGGCCACGCGCCTTGATGATCGCGGCACCACGCTGCTGCACGACGGGGATGAATTCGTCCTTGACCCACTTGGCGTCGACCATCTCGCTGGCGCGCCGCTCATTGATCACCGCCTGGCTGATATCCGGATACTGGGTGGCGGAGTGATTGCCCCAGACCGTCATGCGGCTGATCTGGCTGACGTGCGTACCGGTCTTCTGGGCGAGCTGCGCCAGGGCACGGTTGTGATCGAGTCGCATCATCGCCGTGAAGTTGGCCGGATTCAGCGTCGGTGCGTTGGCCTGGGCGATGAGCGCGTTGGTGTTGGCCGGATTGCCGACTACCAGCACCTTCACACCCCGGCTGGCATGTTCGTTGAGCGCCTTGCCCTGTACCGAGAAGATCTTCGCGTTCTCGCGCAGCAGGTCGCCGCGCTCCATGCCCGGGCCGCGCGGCTTGGCACCGACCAGCAGGGCGTAATCCGTATCCTTGAAGGCCACATCGGGCTGGTCGGTGGCGACCACGCCCTGCAGGGTCGGGAACGCGCAGTCCTCGAGTTCCATGACCACGCCGTTCAGCGCATTCAGCGCTGGCGTGATTTCCAGCAGTTGCAGGATCACCGGCTGGTTGGGGCCGAGCAACTGCCCTGAGGCGATGCGGAAGGCGAGCTGATAGCCGATCTGGCCAGCGGCACCGGTAATGGTCACTCTCGCGGCTTTGGTCATGGGACTTCGATTCCTGTTTGCGGGGCGCGGATTTTAACTGTCAGTGTGCGGTCGAACCAGATCCGCAGACCTGGTCCAGATGCGCTTATTTGCCGGCTGCCTTGAACGCCTTGACCTGGTCATTGAAGCGTCCGGCGATGGCTTCTTCTGCATCGACGGCTGCATTGTGGCGCTTGACGTGCAGAGCCTTGGCTTCCGGCGTCTGCTGCTCAACGGGCAAGGCGGTCTGTTCGGCATCCAGGCAGGCCATGTACGCGTCCATGTCGGCAATGTACTTCTTGACCACCGTGGCGGCTGCATTCATCTCCGCCTCGGTGGCCTTGGCACCATCGGGCAGCGCGACATCGGCCGGATATTCGCAGGCTGCCTGCGCAGGGGTTGAAAAAGCAAACGCGACGCCGAGTACGGCGGTCATGATGAATTTATGCATGGCGCAAAACCTCCGGTTGATGATGACCACCCAATTATGCCTAACCGGTGCCGGGTTTGGCTTATTTGGCTTATTTGGCTTATTTGCCGCAAAGCCGATGAGGCGCCACCCGTACTGGCGAACTGCGGACAACCACCCCCCGATAACATCCTGCTGCGCTACCAGGTTTCACGTAACCCTAAAGGTTGCACATCGTAACCTATTAGGTTACGGTAGCGTGATGATCAAGAGTTTCAGGCATAGGGGACTCGCGGCGCTATTCGAGACAGGGAACGCTCGCAAGGTACAGCCGAAGCACACGAAACGCCTGAATCTGATCCTTGCTGCCCTCAATGCTGCCACCCAGGCGGCGCAGGTGGCGATGCCCGGAATGCGGTTTCATCCATTGCATGGCAACCGCTATTCCGTTTGGGTGGATGAGAACTACCGCGTGACGTTCCGGTTCGATGACGGGCACGCGTATGAGGTGGATTATGAAGACTACCATTGAGAGTTCGGGCCGGATGCACAACCCTGCCCACCCCGGGGAGATCCTCAAGGAAATGTATATGGTGCCGCTCGGCGTGACGATCACGCAGACGGCCGATGCCCTCGGAGTGAGTCGCAAGCACGTCTCTGCAATCGTGAACGGCCGGGTACCCGTGTCACCGGATATGGCCGCACGGCTGGCGGGTGTCTTCGGCACTGAGCCGGACATCTGGATCAACCTTCAGGCGCAGTACGACCTGTGGCAGGTGCGACAGCACGGACGCCCGAGGGTCAAACGCCTCGCAGCTTGATAGCTGAGTGTTCGGACCTGAACACCGCCCGACCACACCGGTGGTCTGGGCAGGCCACGCAGCCTCAACTCCGCGCAAACAAGCCCCGATAACGGCCCGCCGCACCGCCCTGATCGAGCAGCAGGTCGCGGAAATCGTCAGCCGCCATCGCCCTGCCAAACAGCAGGCCCTGCGCATAGTCGCAGTTCAGCGCCTTGAGAAAGCGCAGCTGGTCCTCCGATTCCACACCCTCGGCCACCACGTCGAGGCGCAGCGTATGCCCCATCTCGATGATCAGCGCGACGATCGTGGCCTGGTCGTGGCTGGTGGTGGCATGCCGGACAAAGGACTGGTCGATCTTGAGGGTGCCGATCGGAAACTGCTGGAGCGCACTCAGTGAGGAATAGCCGGTACCAAAGTCATCGATGGCCAGCCGCAAACCCATCTCGTGCAATTCGGTGAGAATGCGCGTGGTGCGCACCGGATCCTCCATCAGCGTGGTCTCGGTGATTTCCAGCTCGAGGCTGCCCGGCGAAACTCCATGCTGGTTGCAGATGGCGCTGACGCGGCTGATGAAGTCGCGCTGCTTGAGCTGGCGCAGCGACAGGTTCACGGAGATCCGGCCAGGATTGATCGCTGCGTCCTGCAGGTGACGATAATCGCGACAGACCCGGTCCAGTACCCATTCGCCAAGCTCAAGTATCAGATTGCTTTCTTCAGCCAGCGGAATGAACTCCGAAGGCAGCACCAGGCCGCGGTCGGTGAGCTCCCAGCGCACCAGCGCCTCGGCACCGGCAATCGAACCGTCGCGCAGGTCGATCTTCGGCTGATAGTGCACGCGCAGCTCGTTTTTCTCGAAAGCCTTGCGCAGACGGCTCTTCAGCATCAGCCGGTCAACGGCCGCGGCATTCATGTCCGGGTGATACACGTCGAGCGCGCCGCCGCCCTGCCGCTTGGCGCGATAGAGGGCCGCATCCGCATTGCGGATCAGGTCGATGACATTGTTGCCATCGCCCGGATACATGGAAATCCCGGCACTGACTGTCGTGTAGATCTGGTGCCCCTGAAAATTCAGCGGCTCGCTGATGGCCTCCTGCAGCAGACGGGTGGTGGCCACGACTTCCGCACGAAGGTTGCGCCCCGGATCGAGGTTGTCGAGGATCACGCCGAACTCGTCGCCCGCCATGCGCCCGATCACCGAGCCTTCAGGCAGCAGATTGCGCAGTCGCGTGGTCAGCGTTTCCAGGCAGAGGTCGCCCGCGGTATGTCCGAAGGTATCGTTGATCTCCTTGAACTTGTCCACATCCATGTAGATGAGTGCGAGACGATGCCTGCCACGCCGCGCACGCGCCAGCGCCCGCTGCAGCAGATGCTGGAATTGCATCCGGTTGGGCACCTTGGTGAGTGCGTCGATGCGTGCCAGATAGCGGATGCGCTGCTCGGCTGCCTTGCGCTCGCTGATGTTGTGCAGGGTAACCACGTGGCCGCGGAGCGCCGGATCATCACCGCCAAGTTCCGCACAGGTGTAGGTCACCGGCACCGGTTCGCCTGCGGCATTCAGAAACGTGGTCTCCCGGGTACGGCCCTGGTTGTCGCCGAGCGAAAAGTCCGCACGCTGGTTTTCCGCAACCAGGCTGACGAGCGGCAGGCCGCCCAGCTCGGCATTTGCCCTGCCGAGCAGACGTTCGGCGGCTGGATTGACCCGGTTGATGCTGCCGTCGGTGCGCGTGACGATGAGCGCATCCCGGATGGTGCGAATGACCTGGTTGAGATATTCGTGGGAGCTGCTGGCCTTCTGCAGGGCGATGCGCAGGCGCTCCAGTTCGTCGGAAAGCCCCCTGTGTGCAGCCGGCTCCGGCCGCTTCCGCTCGCCGACATGGTCACGCAGCGTGAGCCGCTCCACTGCATCAGCCAGTTCATTGATCATCCGGCTTCTGCGCTGCAGGCGCACCCGGCCGAGGATCAGCACCGTGACGAGGATGATCAGCAGTACGCTGATGATGGCGTGGGCCAGCACCAGCCCTGTCGAAGACGCCGCGTGGGCCGGCACGAAAGCACTGGCGACAAACACCAGGCCAAACCGGGGCGCTTTGAAACAGGACTGCATAGGCCGGGCGCTTACCACGCGGGTCATTCGGTGTGTGCCTA
>JAUPLK010000357.1 GCA_030836925.1 Pseudomonadota bacterium | reverse complement strand
AAACGCCGCCGCGAAAATACGCCAGAATCTGCCCTGGCGGAATCACCTCTGACAATTTCTCGCGGGTCGTCATCAGGTGATTGCCGTGAAAATCGTGGCAGCCCATGCAGCTGTCCCATTCACCGGCATCGATCAGCGACTCGTGCGACACGTCGAGAGGATCGCGCTTCAGCCGCGTGTCCGCGTGACAATGCCGACAATAGTCGATATCCGGCAAGCTCACCCGCAGGCCCCGGTGTTCCAGATGACAGGAGATGCACGTCTCCGGGTGCAGTGCATCGCGGGCCTTCTGAAAACGCGGCTCGTTGAAGCGGAACACCGGGTGCCGGTCCTCGGGAAAATCGTGACAAGCCAGACACTCGCGATTGCCAGCCGGCTGGAGGCCAAAATCGGCAGCCGTCGCGCGCCACCCCAGCAGATGGCGGACATTCGCCTGCAATTGCTGGCGCAGGCTGCCTGGCGCCGGCCGGTGGCAGTGCTCGCAGGCGACATCCTCGTGGCCGCTGGTCAGCGGCCCGCGCGCATGCCAGGCCTCCTGCCCAGGCCGCAACAGCAGGACGAGCAGCAACGCACCGGTCGAGAAACCGAAGATCAGCCCGAGATTCTGCCGAAAGCGTCTGGCCATATGGCGCTCACTGTAACTTCCCCTTTTCGCTCGCGGCAATCTCCCGCCTGAGCCGCTCTGCATAGGCGATCGACAGGCTGCTGCCGACGATGACTGCCATGCCGGCCAGCGACAGCAGATCCGGCAGGTGCCCGAAAAACAGCCAGCCGAGCAGCATGGCCCAGATCAGCTGGACGTAGAGAAAGGGCGACAGAAATGAAGCCGGTGCGTAGCGGAATGCGCGCGTCAGCATCAGGTGACCGGTACCGCCATAGAGACCGAGCGATGCGATCAGCACGGCATCGATCCAGCCCGGCATCGGTCCACCCCAGTACAGCGGAGCGGCCAGGGTCATCGTTACGGTGCCAACCAGCGCGGTATAGAACAGCATGGTCAGGGTGCTTTCGCCCGGTGATAACTGCCGGGTCTGAACCTGGTAAGCCGAATAGCAGGCTGCGGCGAGCAGCATCCAGAACAGGCCGGGCATGTTCAGGGCGCCGCCGGGCCTCGCGATCAGCAGGACGCCGGAAAATCCCGCGATGACCGCGATCACGTGGATGCCGGCGATCGCTTCCTTCAAAAGCCAGTGCGCGAGCATCACCACGACCAGCGGCGCGATGAACACGATGGCCGTGCTTTCGGCAAGCGGCATCATTGAAAAACCGGCCATCGAGAAGCCGGTGGTTCCGACCAGCATCAGCGCGCGCACGACCTGCGCAACCGGCCGCCTGGTGGCAATCAGGCGCATGCCCATCGAGGGCGCGACCAGGATCAGCATCATCAGGCAGTGAAAGCTGTAGCGACCCCAGACCATCATCGGCACCGGGTAGGTCTGCGACAGGTGCTTGGAGGTGGCGTCCAGGGCGGCAAAGCACAGCGTTGCGCCCAGCATCAGCAATACCGCCTGCCCGGTCCGGTGAGGGCTGTCAGGCAGGCTCACTGCACCGCCGGTTTGAGCGACAGGATCGGGGCCTGAAATCCTGTTCAGGCCGGACCCGCGACGATCTTGCGACCGAGCAATGCACCGATCTCGGCTTCCGTGTAACCGGCCTCGCGCAGCACTTCACGTGTGTGCTGGCCGGCACGCGGCACATCGCGGTGTACACCGAAGCGCTCCCCGCCCATCTCGAGCGGCAGCGCCGGCAGCCGGGTCTGCTGCCCGGCCAGCGGACCATCGCTGATGGTGATGGGCACCAGGCCGTTGCTGGCAGCCAGGTGCGGGTCATCGAACAGGTCTTCCGGCCGTGCGATCGGCGCAAATGGCAGACCGGTTTTCTCCAGCTTGTCCATCAACTGCTGTTTGCTGTACCTGCGGAACTCCGCCTGGATCAAGGGCACCAGGCGCTCCTTGTGCTTCACGCGGTCGTTGTTGGTGTCGAGACTCTGGTCTGCCGCGAGTTCATGCAACTCGAAAGCGGCGCAGAAATCCTTCCACTGCTTGTCGCTGACCACACCGACGAACACCTGCTGGGCGTCGCCGGTCTCGAATACCTGGTAAATCGCCCACGCCGAAACCCGCACCGGCATCGGTGCGGCCGGCTTGCCGGTCACCGCCATCTGCGCCATGTGCTGGCCAACGAGGAACACGGTGCTCTCGTAGAGCGAGGCCACCACGTTCTGGCCCTGCCCGGTCGTATTGCGCTGATGCAGTGCTGCGATGATACCCACCGCACCGAACATCCCGCCCTGCACATCGATCACCGAGGTACCGGCGCGCAGCGGCTTGCCCGGCGGGCCGGTCATGTAGGCCAGTCCACCCATCATCTGCGCGACTTCATCGAGCGCCGTGCGATGCTCGTAGGGACCGGCCAGGAAACCCTTCTCGGAACAGTAGATGAGCCGGGGATATTGGACCTTGAGCGTTGCATAGCCGAGGCCGAGGCGGTCCATGGTGCCGGGCCGGAAATTCTCGATCAGGACATCAGCCTTGCTGATCAGGCGC
>JAUPLK010000356.1 GCA_030836925.1 Pseudomonadota bacterium | reverse complement strand
GTGCGCCGCACCTGGCGGTTGAGCGTCTTTTGATAGACGGCCTTCACGTCCGGCACGGCAGCCAGATACGCGAGCGCCTCCGCCGACAACTCGCCTGCCGACTGCGACAGCAGCACCCCGCCGAGCCGATCCAGGTACCAGCCCGGCCAGCCATCGCTGGCGCCATGAATCAGCCGGCAGGCCGTGGTACTGCCGGCATCGATCAGCGCGGTGCGCAGCGTCTGCCGCGCGTCCGCAGAAAAATCGGCAGGCGCATTGAACCTCAACAGTTCGCCGGAAGCCGGATGGGCAAAGCGCAGCTCTGCCGCGTGCAGGCAGACCCGCGGCCATGCGCTGCCGCCATAAAGCGTGTCGCCGAGTATCGGAAAACCGCTGGCTGCCGCATGCACGCGAATCTGGTGGGTGCGTCCGGTGTGCGGCTGCGCCTGCACCAGTCCGTCAGACAGCAGACGAAAATGCGTCTCGGCCGGTTCGCCGTCGGCACTGCTCACATACCGGTCGCCGGCACGGGCGATGCCAGAGCTCACCACCTGCTCACCCACCGGCACGCGCCGGTCGGTATGCAGCTGGTAGATCTTGTGCACGCTGCGCGCGGCAAACTGCGCGGTCAGCGAACGGTTGGCCAGCGGCGTCTTGCCGAACACCATCAGGCCGCTGGTTTCCTTGTCGAGCCGGTGGATGATGGCGAGCGCTGCCCAGCGCGGCTCGCGGTGCCTGAGCCAGTCGTACAGGCCCTCACCGGCATATGGCGCGGGCGCGTGTGTGTTCAGGCCGGCGGGCTTGTTGACCACCAGCAGATGCTCATCCTCGAAAACGAGGCAGGGAAGCATGCCCCGCTCGCGCTACGGGTTCTTGATGGCCAGCAGTTCCACTTCGAAGACCAGCGTCGCACCGGGCGGGATCACGCCACCGGCACCGCGGTCACCGTAGGCAATCGCCGACGGACAGACCAGCTCGGCCTTCTCGCCCACATGCATGCGCTGCACGCCTTCCGTCCAGCAGGGAATAACCTGGCTGAGGCGAAACTCCGCCGGCTCGCCACGATCCACGGAACTGTCGAAGATCTTCCCGCCCGGCAGCGTGCCGTGATAGTGCACGCGCACCACGTCGCTGGCCTTCGGCTGTGCGCCGGTGCCCGGCGTGAGCGTGCGGAACACCAGCCCGGAACTAGTCTGCACCGCACCCGGCTCCTGCGCCGCACGCTGCAGATAATCAGCCGCCGCCTTCTGCGCTTCCGGCGTCTGGCCGTTGCAACCCGTACTCAACAACACCGCCGCGACAAACACGGCACTGATACCCCGACTCATCATTCACGACTCCTGCAGGCGCCGACGCGGCGCGCGGGAGATTCTGCGCCGTGCGTTGGCGGTGCGCCAGCGGCCAACTCGATTGGCGAAGAACAAGCCGGGCGGATACACGCTCAATTGCCCTGATCGCGATCCAGGGGACTCTTTACGCCCCTCGCCCCTTTACCCATCACGTGCGTATAAATCATGGTGGTCTTTACGTCCGAATGGCCAAGCAGTTCCTGTACCGTGCGGATGTCGTAGCCGTCTTCAAGCAAGTGGGTGGCAAAGCAGTGGCGGAATGTGTGGCAACTCGCAGGCTGCACGATTCGTGCTGCCCTGACTGCATTCTTTACCGCACGCTGGATGGTTTTTTCATGTACGTGATGACGGACGGCCCGGCCCGAATATGGATCCCGGCATAGACTCGCCGATGGAAAAACATACTGCCAGCCCCACTGGGTAGTCGCACCCGGATACTTCGCCGCCAGAGCGCCAGGCACCGATACGCCGGGAGCCTGCTGACGCCGCTGCTCCTCAAACCACTCGCGCAGTCGGGCGAGATGCACCCGCAGTTGCCCGGACACAGCCGCCGGCAGGACCGTGACCCGGTCCTTGCCACCCTTTCCATCCCGAACGATCAGTTCGCCACGCTCCAGCGCCAGATCCTTCACCCGCAAACGCAGTGCTTCCGTCAGCCGCAGGCCACTGCCGTAAAGCAATTGTGCAACCAGCAGCGACGTGCCTTGCAGACCGGCGAGCACTGACCTGACGTCGGCCCGACTGAGCACCACCGGCAAGTGCCTGGGCCTGAGTGCGCGGGTGACATTCTCCAGCCAGGGCAAGTCTTCGCCGAGGACAGTACGGTAAAGGAACAGCAAGGCCTGCAGCGCCTGATTCTGGGTGCTTGCGCTGACCTTGCGTTCGACAGCCAGATGGGTCAAGAATTGCTCGACGCCGACAGCACCAAGGTCGCGGGGATGATGTCTCTGATGAAACCGCAGATAGCGCCTGATCCACTGCAGATAGGCCTGTTCGGTTCGATACGCCAGATGACGTGTGCGCATCTTCTCCCGTACGACCTGCAACAGACCGGGCTGCTCGACCATGCTCCCTGTCACTCCAGAGGCTTATGCGGCACAACGCCGACAACCACGCTATGGAATCAGGCAGTTAGTCAGTGGTCCACCACGATATCCGACGGTTTTGTCCGGTTATATCCGGACACTTCCGTCTTCTACATATAGTTATATGTCGATCGGCCGAGCGTG
>JAUPLK010000355.1 GCA_030836925.1 Pseudomonadota bacterium | reverse complement strand
TGATCGTGCTCGCCGATGCCGATCTCGAGCAGGCCGCAGATGCTGCCGCCTTCAGCGTGTTTTTCTTCCAGGGCCAGGCCTGCATGGCGGCCAGCCGGATTTACGTCGAGCGCCCGGTGTACGAGACCTTTTGCGCCCTGCTGAAGGCGCGTGCCGAGGCACTCGGCCTCGGTGAGCTGCGCGATCCGCAAACCTGGATCGGCCCGATCATCTCCGAACGCCAGCGCAGCCGCGTGCGCCACCACATCGAGGATGCGATCGCGAAAGGCGCCCGCGTGCTGACCGGTGGAACCTGGTCCGGCAACCGCTGCCGGCCGACGGTCCTGCTCGGCGTCGAGGAGAACATGACCGTCTGCCGCGAGGAGACATTCGGACCGGTCACGTCCATCTACCCGGTGGACAGCGCCGACGAGGCGATGCGCCGCGCCAAAGACACGGCCTACGGGCTCAGTGCCGCGATCCATACCCGTGACATCAACAAGGCCCTGCCCATGGCGCTCGACATCAACTCCGGCATGGTGCACATCAATGCGCCGACGATCCATGACGAGCCGCATGTGCCCTTCGGCGGCACCGGTGACAGCGGCTTCGGGCGTGAGGGGACAGACATCGACATCGATACCCTCACGGAATGGAAATGGATTACCGTGCAGTTGCCCGTGACAGCGTAGACGAAGGCAGACATGAACGACCACGGCATCAGCGTTGCCGACCGGCTTTCAGACCTGACTGCCTGCATCGACTTCCTCGATCGGGCCGGCCAGCTGATCCGGGTACGCTCCGAGGTCGATCCGGTCTTCGAACTCGCTGGCATTGCCAGGCAACTTGAAGGTACCGGCTGCGTGCTCTTCGAGCGCGTGCGCGGCAGCCGCTTCCCGGTGCTGTGCGGCCTGCTGGCTGACCGCGATACCGTCGGCCAGCTGTTTGCTTTGCCCGCAGCACAGGTGCCCTTTGCGATTGCCGACGCCGTCAGTGCCTGGAAAAAGGCGCCGGCAGCCTTGGTGCCACGCCTGCTCGATCAGGCGCCCGCCAACGAGGTCATCGCCGCTCCGGATCTGCAGGCGCTGCCGATCCCGCAGCATGCGCTGAAGGACGGCGGTCGCTATCTCGATGCCTCGCTGGTGGTGGCGCGGAATCCCCGCAGCGGCGGGCTCAATATCTCCGTGCATCGCATGATGGTGACCGGCAGGGACCGTCTGAGCTTCCTGATCGACCCGGGCCGGCACCTGGGCGACTACGTGCAGATCGCGGAAGAGCGCGGCGTGCCGCTGGAGGTCTCCATCTGCAACGGAGCAGGGCTTGCGGCCTGGTTTGCCGGTGCACTGCCGCGGCTCGGCGACAACAAGCATCACGTCGCACATCACCTGATTGGCCGGCCGCTCGACATGGTCCGGGGCCAGACGGTGAATGTGCCGGCATTCGCCAACTCGCAGTTCGTGATCGAAGCCGAGGTGTTGCCCGGCCTGCGTGAGGATGAAGGGCCGTTTGGCGAAGTGACCGGTTTTTACGGTGGCCGCGACCGGCGCTGGGTGATGCAGGTCAAGGCCATCACGCACCGCAAGTCTCCCGTCCTGCACACGGTGCTGTCCGGGCCGGAGGTGTGGAATACCGTGGGCCTGACGGCCGAGGCGGCCATCTATCGCGCGCTCAAGGCCCGTCACCCGGAAGTGACCGCGGTGTTTCTGCCGCCGGGCGGCTGCGGTTTCTACGTGGCGGTGATCCAGGTCGACGCGCCGGCGCCGGGTGCCGGCCAGCAGATCATTCGCGAGGCATTCGCGGCCTTCAGGTCATTGCAGCGTGTCGTGGTGGTCGACAGCGATGTGAATATCTTCGACCCGGTCGATGTCGACTGGGCGATCACGACGCGCTTCAATGCCGACACCGGATTGCTGATCCTGCCGGGCGAGGAAGGCCATATCCTCAATCCCATGGTCAGCATCGCCGAGGATGGCAAGAGCGGCACGGTGACCAAGATCGGCATGGACGCAACCGTGCCGCCGGGGGATCCGGCTCGTTTCGAGCGGGTGGGTTATCAGCCGGTCGATCTGCGCGACCACGACATCAGCGGATCCGGGCGTCGCTGAGGCGCCGCGTGATGATCAGCGGCGCGTGCGCGAGGGCGGTTCACCGAAGCGTGCGCCGTACTGCTGGGCGAAGCGGCCGAGGTGACTGAAGCCGCACTCCACCGCGATATCGGTGACCCGCGCGCCCGGGCGACGCAGGATTTCCGCACGCGCATGATCGAGACGGCGATCGCGCAGGAAACGCATGGGTGTGGTGCCACGATAGCGCAGGAAGCCGGTCTGCAGCGTGCGCGCGCTGCTGCCTGACACCGCCAGCAGGTCGTCGAGACTGACGGGATCGGCCAGGTGTGCGTCGATGTAGTCTTCAACCGCGCGTATGTAGCGCGGTGCCAGCGGCGTATCACCGAGCGGCAGCCGGCCGCTGTAATTGTGTGGCAGGTCCGTCAGCACCAGGCTCATCAGCGTTCTGGCCAGCGGCGTGCATATCTGGGCGCGGGAGAAACTGCTGCTGCCGGCGTCGAGGTCATCACAGATG
>JAUPLK010000354.1 GCA_030836925.1 Pseudomonadota bacterium | reverse complement strand
GGCGACGCAGTCGAGCATCAGCCGCGACCTGCGCCAGCTGGGCATTTCCAAGCTGGACCAGGAATACCGGCCGGTGACCGAGGACGAGGAGCAGGACACGACCCGCGACATGGCGGTGCTGGCGGATTTCGTGAAACACATCCGCACCGCCGGGCCCTATCAGACGGTGGTAAAGACGGTGGAAGGCGGCGCCCAGCAGGTGGCGCTGTCACTCGACCGCTCGGGCTGGCCGGAGATCGTCGGCACGGTGTCGGGTGACGACACCATATTCATAGCCACCGGCAGCGGTGGCGACCAGAAACGGCTCGTGGCGCGGCTGCGGGCCCGGTTCAGCAGTGGTTCCGGCAACTGAGCCCGGCACCTGGAGAGAGTGATGACGACCAAGCAGAACAAGCAATCGCCGATCATCCTGGGCTTCTCGGGCGGGCTCGACACCTCGTTCCTGGTGCCATGGATGAAGGAACAGCTCGGGCGGCCGGTGGTCACGGTGACCATCAACACCGGCGGCCTGGATGCCGCGGCCATCAAGGACCTGGAGCAGCGCTCGAAGCAGCTCGGCGCGGTCGAGCACGTGCTGGTGGAGGCCCGCCAGGTGTTTTTCGAGCGGGTCCTCAAGTACCTGATCTTCGGCAATGTCCGGCGCGGGCACCTGTACCCGCTGTGCGTGGGTGCCGAACGCGGCGTGCAGGCCACGCTGCTCGCCGAACTGGCCCGGGCACGGGGCAGCCAGACGGTCGGTCACGGCTGTACGGCCGCCGGCAACGACCAGGTGCGTTTTGAAGTCGCACTGCGCACCATTGCGCCCGGCCTCGAAGTGCTGGCACCGGTGCGCGACGAAGGCTTCATCCGCACCGAGCAGCAGAAGTACCTCGAGGACCGGAAGCTGCCGGTGCCGGTGCGCGGCTCCTCCTACTCGATCAATCGCGGCCTCTGGGGCGTGACGATCGGTGGCCGGGAAACCCTGGACTCGAAGGAATCGATCCCCGAGGACGCTTGGGTGCTGTCGCCGAATGCGCTGGAAAAGCCGCAACCAGCCACACGGCACAGCATCGGCTTCAGCCAGGGCGTGCCGCACTCGCTGGACGGCAAGACCATGGATCCGGTGGCGCTGATCGAAGCCCTGGAAAGCATCGGCGGCGCCTATGGCATCGGCCGCGGCGTGCACGTGGGCGACACCGTGCTCGGCACCAAGGGCCGGGTGGCCTTCGAGGCGCCGGCGGCCGACATCCTGCTGACCGCGCATCGCGAGCTGGAGAAGCTGGTGCTGTCCGGCCCGCAGCAGCGGATAAAGGACCAGGTCGCCACCCAGTACGGCGACTTCGTGCACGAGGGCAAACAGCTCGATCCGGTGTGCCGCGACATCGAGGCACTGCTCACTTCGGCGCAACAGCGGGTCACCGGCGAGGTGAAGATCGTGCTCCGGCCCGGCAACCTGTTCATCGAGGGCGTCATCTCGCCGCACTCGCTGATGGCCGCCACCAAGGGCGTATATGGCGAGAAGGCCGGCGAATGGACGCCTGCCGATGCGCTCGGCTATTCACGGATCCTGTCTTTGCCCGGCATCCTGCAGACGCGGGCTGCCGGCGGCAAGGGGTAAACACAGCATGAAAACCATCATCGCCGACAAGATCGCCTCGGTCGCCCAGCACCTGAATCTCAAGCGCGAGATCCGGGTGAGCGCCGACATTCCCTGCGAGGAAGGCGTACTCATCGCAGCCGAGGTGCTGAACAACAAGAGCACCTACAACCAGCTCGAGCTCACCAGCGGCCGGATGGCGGTGGTGAAGCGCGGCGATATCGTCGTGGGCGCGATCGGCCACCGCAAGGCACTGTTCGGTTACTCCGGGCACATTCCCGACAAGGTCGCGGTCGGCGATACCCTGCAGATCCTGAACATGGGTGGCGTGATCGGTGCCTGCGACTCGATCAATGCAAGCTTCGGCCAGCCCTTCGATGTGCGCGTGCTCGGCGTGGTGCTCGGCTTTCCCTACCTCGGCGAGCGCATCGGCGTGCCGGTGCGCATCGGCATGGAGAAACTGGCCGTCGAGCCGCCGCTGGACACGCTCGGCATTCCGGTGGTCGCGATCGCCGGCACCTGCATGAACGCCGGCAAGACCGCCGCTGCCAGCGCCATCGTCAGCCGCTTGCGGCATCACGGCCATACGGTCGATGCATTCAAGGCCACCGGCGTCGCCCTGCGGCGGGACATCCTCGCGATGGAGGATGCCGGCGCGCGCTCGACGCTGATCTTCTCGGACTTCGGCGTCACCTGCACAACCGGCAAGAACGGCCCGGCGGTCACGCGCATGATGCTCAACCGGCTCGCCACACAAAAGCCGGACTGCATCGTCTTCGAACTGGGTGATGGCATCCTCGGCGCCTATGGCGTCGAGGCCATCCTGCGCGATGCGGGCATCAGCGCCTCGCTGTCGAGCCTGGTGCTCTGTGCCAACGACCCGGTCGCCGCGTGGGGTGGCGTGAAGCTGCTGCGGGAGGATTTCGGCATCGAACCGCACATCGTCACCGGCCCGGCCACCGACAACGACGTGGGCAAGGACATC
>JAUPLK010000096.1 GCA_030836925.1 Pseudomonadota bacterium | reverse complement strand
GCCTATGTCGCCTCACATGACCTGAAGGCGCCGTTGCGCGCCATCGAAATACTGGTGGAGTGGCTGCAGGAAGATCTGACGACCTTCGAGGGCGGTGAAGTCCAGCAGAACCTCGCCCTGCTGAAGCAGCGGACTGCACGCCTGCACCGCCTGCTCGACGACCTGATGGCCTACTCGCGCGCGGCAAGAAAGCCCGGCGAAATCCACGAGGTCGATACCCGGCTGCTCACCACCGACCTGTTCACGCTGCTCGCCCCGCCGGCCAGCATGCGCACGGAGGCCAGCACGTCGCTGCCGCTGATCCGCGCCCATCAGGCTCCCCTGGAGCAGGTGCTGCGCAACCTGATCAACAACGCGATCAAGCACCACCCGACCAAGGACGGCCGGGTGCGCGTATACGCCCAGGACAAGGGCGACGAACTGCTGTTTGCCGTTGAGGACGACGGCACCGGCATCCCGCAGGAATATGCGGAAAAAGTGTTCCAGATGTTCCAGACATTGCAGCCGCGCGACGACATGGAAGGCAGCGGCATGGGACTCGCTATCGTCAAACGCATCGTCGAGTGGCAGGGGGGCCGCATCTGGTTCCACGGCGGACCGGGTGGCTGCGGCACTGTATTCAAGTTCACATGGAAAAAGCTGCCGGGAGCCCTGAGCGGGGCAGGCGGCGATGAGGTGAGAGATGAGCAATCCGGAAAAGACCGTGCATATCTTGCTGGCTGAGGACGACCAGATCGACCAGAAGGCCTTTCTGCGCGCCTTCGACAAGCTGCGCATCAAGAACCCCGTCACGATCGCGAAGGACGGCCTCGAAGCCTGGGAAATCCTCAAGGGCAGCAACGGCAAGCCACCGCTCGGACGGCCGAACCTGCTGATCCTCGATATCAACATGCCGCGCATGAATGGGCTCGAACTGCTGGAGCGGATCCGCGACGATGCCGATCTGCACGACTCGATCGTGTTCATGCTGACCACCTCGAACGACGAGGAAGACAAGATCGAAGCCTTCAACCTGAATGTCGCCGGCTACATGCTGAAGTCGGACATTGGCCAGAGTTTTGTCCGCGCCGTCGAACTGGTGGACAACTACTGGCGGGTGGTGGAATTCCCGCGCGGCATGTCAGGCCGCAAGCCACCCAACGCAGCAGTCAACCGCAGCCCCGCTATCAGCGCAGACAGTCGCGGCATGCTCTGAGGCGAAAGCGGCTGCGCCTATGGGCAGGCATCTTCGGCATCGATGATGAGCGCGCTCATTTCCGAGGAGATCTCGTCGCGTCGCTTGTCGGATGCATTGCTCTTGTCGAGCTGCTCGTCAGCCTTCTTGACGGTTGCGCTGTCATCTGAATTGGAAGCGACCAGCAACAGCCCGAGTTTGAAGTCGGCGGGTTTGAGCTTGCCCTGCAGATAGTCCCAGACGCACTGGCACTGCCCGGCATCCAGGCCATCCACCTTGCAGATTTCCGCATCGAATACTGCACGCTGGGCTGTATCGCCGCCCGCGTCCTGGGCAAGGACCGGCCCGTTGCCAAGCGCAGCGAGAGTCAGGGCAGCCAGCACCAGGCCTGTCCTGCTGCCATACATAGACTGAAAACGCCTGCTCATGATGAATCTCCCTGCTACCGGCTGATGATTCTCGCCAAGCGCGATGCAGCGTGCAACTCAGATGGCAAGCCGGAGCGCAACACCGCTCTCTGGCGCCAGCATGCCGTACCGCTCCAGCCACAACCGGGCCTCCTCCGCATCGGCTGCAAACCAGCGCTGCGCCGAGCCCAGCCGGAACGTGTAACCCCAGGCATCCATGTCGGCAAACAGACGCTCGCGGTTGAAACAGCGCGGGTCTGAAAATGCGGCAATCCGGTCGATCAGCAACACCTGCAGATAGCACACGGCGTCTTCCTCGGCATAGTCGCCGCCCGCATCACGGTCCAGCACCTCCCGCCGTGCCGGATCCATGCACAGGTAGTGTGCAGCCTCGTGCAGCGCGGAATGCAGCGGTGTATCCAGCCGTACAAACAGCCGATGCCGGATCAGGCCGGCCTCGGACTCGCCCCAATAGCTGCCGGGGATCGTTTCACCTGCGCCGACCAGGACGACACCGAGGCCACTGCCGGCAAACAGCCTGGTCAGCAGATCGACGCCGATTTCCGCTACTGTCATCATCACTGCCGAACCATCAGTTGCTGTTGTACCCGCAGGAGACATTCTAGACGATGGCCAAGAGCGATCCCGCACCCGGCTGGCCGGCATTTCCGGCGGATGACAAGAGAACACTGCGCACATTGCTGGCCGGGCTCAAGGTCTCGCAGTGGTGGCCGCACGCGGATCTGCGCGCGGCACAGCAGGCGCAACTCGGCTGGCTGGTGGGCTGGGCTGCGGCCAAGGTTCCTTACTACCAGCGGGAGAAGTGGCCGGCTGAATTTGCGGCCCGCCTGGCGCAGCACCCCGGGCAGTTCGAAACCATCTGGCGGGAGATGCCGACGCTCGGCAAGCCGGAACTGCGTGCGCTCGGGCCGCGACTTTATGCGCGGTCTGTCCCACCGGCACAGTTGCCCTTCCGTCCCATCACGACCTCGGGCTCCACCGGCATCTCGGTGGAACTGCGCACCACCGCAACCACGCGTCAACTGTGGGATGCGCTCACGCTGCGTGAACATCTGTGGTCACAGCGCGACTTCAGCAAGCGGCTCGGGATCATCCGCTCGCGCAAGAAGGCGACGCGTGAAACCGACGGACTGGTCCATCCCAACTGGGGCGCACCGGTCACCCCGCTGTTCGCGAGCGGCTCTTCATCGGCAATCCACATCGGCCGGCCCGTCGATGAGCTGGCAGCCTGGCTGAAAGACTTCGATCCGCACTACCTGCTGACCTATCCGAGCATCATGCCCTGGCTCATGGATCACATGGCCGAGGCCGGTGACCGCCCGCAGTCGCTGCGCGAGATCCGCTTTATCTCCGAGCCGCTCGACCAGAGCCTGGAAAGGCGTCTGGCCGAGGAGTGGCAGGTAAAAAGTACCGACATCTATTCAGCCAACGAGGTCGGGTACATCGCCTTCCGCTGCCTGGAGCATGGCGCACTGCATGTGCAGTCGGAGTCCGTGCTGGTGGAGATCATCAATGATCGGGGACAAGCCTGCAGTGCAGGCGAGTCCGGGCGCGTGGTCGTGACCTCACTGCACAATCTGGCCACTCCCCTGTTGCGCTATGACATCGGTGACTACGCCACCGTCGGTGAGCCCTGCCCCTGTGGCCGCGGGCTGCCGGTGATCAGCCAGATCCTCGGCCGGACACGAAATGCCGCGCTGTCGCCGGACGGACAGCGTTACTGGCCAACCAGACTGAACAGGATGCGCACGGTAAAACCGATCAAACAGGTGCAGTACGTGCAGACTGCCATCGACACCATCGAGATACGCGCGGTGCTGTCGCGGCCGCTCAGGGAACAGGAACGGCTGGAGATGGTGCAGAAAACCACCGCGGCGCTCGGCCATCCGTACAAGATACTGGTGGTGCCGGTCACCGAAATCCCGCGCGGTGCCGGCGGCAAATTCGAGGAATTCCTGTCGCTGTTGCCGGAGCTGCAGAACTGAGCAGAGGATGGAGCGGGTGATGGGAATCGAACCCACGTTAGCAGCTTGGGAAGCTGCAGTTCTACCATTGAACTACACCCGCCAGCTCATCGCACCGCCAGTGTACCTGCGGCACTGACCGAACCCAAGAATGGCGGCTGGCCGAAGAATGGATTCCGGCAGACATTCGCATGGCATGCTGCCCGATCGCACCTATAGTGTCGCCCCCACGTGTTCGGTAAAGAATTGATTTTCATGAGCAATGTCAACAGCACGACAACAGTTCTGATCGTTGGTGCAACAGGCTACATCGGCGGGGCCGTCGTCGCGGAATCAGTGCGGCAGGGTTACAACGTCATCGCCGTAGCCCGATCCCGGAAAAGTGACAGCCAGTTTGACGGGGCCGAGCTTGTGCTGGCCGATGTCAGCGACCCGGCATCGATGGCGAAAGTCTTCGAGCGGAAAATCGACGTCGTGATCTCGTGCCTGGCCACCCGATCGGGCCTGCCGAAGGACTTCGACGATATCGACTACAAGGCCACCCTCAACGTCCTCAAGGCCGCACAGGCCAGCGGCACGGGAAAATTCATCCTCCTGTCGGCAATCTGCGTCCGGAAGCCGGAGCTGCCGCTGCAACTTGCCAAGCTGAAGATGGAAGATGAGTTGATGCGCTCGGGCATCGATTACACCATCGTCAGGCCGACCGCGTACTTCTGGGTGTTCGACTCGCAGACCCGCCGGATCGCGCAAGGGCAGCCGGGGTTCATCGTGGGCAGCGGAACGCAGGCCTGCCACAACCCCATCGCCAAGGAAGACCTGGCCGAGTTCATCGTGAGCAGCATCGGCAACAGTGAACGCAAAAACCGGATCTTCATCCTCGGTGGCCCGGAAGTACCCGACAACATCCTCACCCACCGGGATTCCCTGTTGATGATCTTTGCAGTCCTGGGCAAAAAGCCGCGCATCATCAGCGTCCCCGACTGGCTGTACATGGCGCTGGTACGCATCACCTGGTTCATCGGGCTGTTCACCCGGCGGGTCGCGGTTTTTTCAGCCTTCCTGAACGTCGTGCATTACTACCTGGTCAACGACATGCGGGCCCCGGGCTATGGCTCTGTCACGCTCCGGCAGTACCTGATCGACACGAACAAGGAAGCACAGAAGCAGCCGCCGATGCCGTAATCTGGCAACCATGAACAGCGACGAGTTGCCGGGCAATCCGGAATCCCGCCCCCGGGGAATCCGCAGTTACGTGCTGCGCGCCGGACGGCTGACGCGTGCCCAGGAACGGGCACTGGCCGAACTCTGGCCGCGTTTCGGCATTCCCGCTGCGACGCGTGAACACGAAACACTGGATCTCGATGCCCTGTTCGGCCGCAGCGCACCACGCATACTCGAGATCGGCATCGGCAATGGTGCTGCGCTGCTCAGCATGGCGGCCCGAAACCCGGACCGCGATTACCTGGGCGCGGAGGTGCATGCGCCGGGCATCGGTCATTGCCTGCTGGAGATCGAGCGGCTCGGACTCGGCAACGTCCGGCTGTTCATGGAAGATGCCGTCGGCGTGCTGCGCGAGCGCCTGCCCGACCATAGCCTCGCCGGGCTGCATTTGTTCTTTCCCGACCCCTGGCACAAGAAGCGGCACCACAAACGGCGCCTGGTCCAGCCGCCTTTTGTGGAGCTGATGGCCGGCAAGCTGACGAACGATGGCTACTTCCATGTCGCGACCGACTGGCCACCCTACGCCGCACACATCGCCGAGGTGCTGGCGACCAGTGGCCATTTCGGCGCCGGCATCGACCCGGCCCACAGCAGCGGCAGCGGCAGCGGCAGCGGGCGGCCGCTCACCCGCTTTGAAGCACGCGGCCAGCGCCTTGGCCACCCGATCTGGGAACGCATCTACCCGCGACTGCGGGATTGATACAGGTGTACCCTGAGGTTACCCCCCAATCAGGCAACATTCGGATACCAGAAAAATGATCACCGGCATGGGATTCCCCGAGGTAGGCAACTGGTTTCGGCGCATCGATGGCAGCACATTCGAGATTGTTGCCGTAGACGAGGGTGACGGCACCATCGAACTCCAGCATTTCGACGGCACCCTGGAAGAGATCGACCTCGATGCATGGCTGCAACTCGCCGCCGAACCCATCGATCCACCCGAGGACTGGTCCGGTTCCATGGATGTCGATGAGGCCGACCTGCCGCCCGGCGAAGAGCCGCATCGCGCGTTCAGCGACCCGCTGGACTTCGTCGACGATTACGAGGGCAGTTAGCGGGATACGGCCGGCCCGGGCTGCGCCTGCTGGCTCGCCGCCGACGGCTTGTACACGCCGCCGATCTGCACGCCGGCCGCCGCGCGTCCAGTCAGCACGTCGCGCAGGTGGCCGGGTGCGATCAGATGACAGTAGTGCACGCCGCGCACCCGCGCATCCATGCCTGCAAAACGCGGATCAAGCCAGTCCACGCGAAAACCCTTGCTGTGAATCGTCAGCGTACCGGCATCGTCTTCCGTCGTGAGCAAAAACGGCGCCAGCCAGTCCTGACCCGTCGCAGCCGGCTGCTTTTCGTTGAACGCATTCTCGTTGGGGTCGAGCACAACCTGCCGGCCTGCTGCATCCGGCAACGCAGCGCGCACCAGTCGCAGCGTTTCGCGGTTCATGTCCTGACAGAGCGCGTCGGGCCCGGCGGTGCCGGGACCGAAGGCTGCATTCAGGTGATCGGCGCTCTTCAGCTTGCAGGAGATGGCGACGGGCCGGCCCGGATCATCGGGCGCGGTCCAGACATAGGCATGCAGGGTGAGCGGATCGATGTTCGTCTTGGATTTGACGAAGCCCTCGAAATCCGGGTGCACCACGAACTTGCCGGTCTTGTCGGTGCGACTGATGAGGCGTTGTGCCTCGGCACAGAACTCCGCCGGGGTGGCGGCAAGGAGCCTGGTGCCGGCAGTGGTCGCAGCCGTGTCGCCGACTGCGCAGCCGGCGAGATGGATCGCCACTGCAGTGAGAAGCATCAAGATCGGCGATTTCGGCATCACGAAC
>JAUPLK010000008.1 GCA_030836925.1 Pseudomonadota bacterium | reverse complement strand
TGGCGCGGATTCGCGCGCTGGATGCCGGCTTCGATCCGGCACAGTTCGACAACCTTCGCCTCGAGGTAAAACCGCAGCCACTTGGCGTGGTCGAGGTCGTCAGCAAGGACCGGCTGCCGCGATCCTTTTACACAGGCCAGATTACCGCACACCGCTCCGTGCCGCTGCAACCCGCGGCACTGCCGGGACTGGTCGGCAACCCTGGCGTCCGCGAGGTGGCGGAAGCCCGCGCGCTGCGCGAAGCACTCAGCGACAAGTACGCGGGCGATGAGGGCGATCACCTGGCCCGGGCCACCGCGCTGCTGTTTGCCCTGGCTCTGGACACGGCACCGACGGTCCGCAGCCAGCAACTGCAGAAAGTACGCGCGAGCTTCGGTACCCGGCTGGAGACCCACATCGTTGAACAGGGCGCCAGAATCGCCCGCCTGGACAACGGTCTGCATCTGGCGCTGCTGGGAGAGATCGTGCCGGTACTGCGGCAGTTGCCGACCACCGGGCGACGCCGGATCCTCGACTGCCTGGGCGCGCTGTGCCGCACCGATGGCATCACCAGTGTCTTTGAGTACGCGGTGTGCACATTGGCCCGCTGCTACATCGGCGAGTCGCTGGACCCGAAATACGGCGCAAGGCCGGTGCAGCTTGCCGATACAGGACCGGAACTGCAGATCCTGTTGTCCACCCTCGCCGCGCAGGGCCACGCGAAGCCGGAGGCGGCAGAGCAGGCCTTCACGGCGGGCATGACGCAGCTGGGGCTGACCCAGGCGCCGGCATTCAGCCCGGTGCCCGGCTGGAGCGGCGCACTCGACCGTGCACTGCGCTGCCTCGACGGACTGCCACCAGCAGAGAAAGCCCGCCTGGTGGAAGCCATGGGCACGACAGTCGTGCACGACGGCCAGGTCATGCGCACGGAAGCCGAACTGCTGCGCGCCATCTGCGCGGTACTGCACTGCCCGCTGCCACCGCTGGTGGCGCAGGATGGGCCTTATCTCCCCAGCTCACCCTCCGGCGGCATCTGACGAAGCATCTCGGCGTAGTAGCGTTCGCAGTCACCGAAGGGCGTCAGGTCAACCTGGTCGCGCTGGACCTTCAGCACTTCGGGCTTGTCCCAGTTACCGGTCACCCGGTAGTAGGACTCACCGAAGGAACTCAGCGACTGGCGGAAGATCTGCGAGACCAGCACTACTGCCCCACCGATCACCGGGCCGCCGGCGACGGCGCCCAGCGCCAGAACATCCGTGACGTGCGGACGCACGACCGCAACCTGGTTGTAGCTGCGATCCGGAAAACTCACCGCACCGACGATGCCGATGTCTGTCACCGGCCCATCCAGGGTCAGGTTGCAGGTAAAGGCCGTACCGTTGTCAAAGCGAAACTCGCCGTTGACCTCGTCGAAGGCCAGTCCCTCATCGGTAACGTCGGAGAAGTCGAGACCGAGACGCCGCGGCAAGGTCGCCACACTCAGCAAACCGAGCAAGCGGCCGCCACTGCCCGGATCAACCGGCAGCACCTGGCCGTTCTGCAGGGCGATCACCACCCGCCCGCCGGCGATATTCAGGAAATTTCCGCTGGGCCCACCAGGCCAGAAAAGATCGAGGGTGACATTGGCTTTTTTGCCTTCGATGACCGGATCGTAACCGAACGCGACCAACGTCGATTTGATGTCGCCCGAATCGAGCTGCAGCCTGAGTTCACTGCGTTGCTGATCGACGTCGCCATCGACGACCACCCAGGTACCGTCGCCACTGATGCTGAAGTTTTCCGACTGCATGCTGAGCGGCTCGGCGACCACGCCATCACCACGCTGGGAAAATTCCGCCTTCAAATGACCAAACTTCATGTCGCCCAGACTGAAATCGGCGATATCGGCCTGCACGGGTGGCAGTTCGCGTGGATCAGCACGCCCCTCGCCACTGGCGGGATCTGTTTCCTGCAGCCAGAGGCGCTGCATGTCGAGCCTGAGTGGCGTATCGGCGGACAGCACATCAGGCACCGTGATCGAACCTTCGGTGTTGCGGCCACGCACCCCGATTGCCCACCGCCTGCCTGCATGCGCCGCCTTGATGGACACATCCCGGAACAATTGACCGAAGATCGAAAAACTCTCGACGTCGATGAATATCTGGCGAATCGCGCCGTTGCCACCCGGTGCATTGGCAGCGGTGGTCCCGCCATCGGATGCGGGGAACCAGTCCTCGAAACGCAGACCCTGGAAACTGCCGGCAATCTCGATTCCCGGCACGCCCGGCAGGCTGGCCAGCGGACCGCCGCTGCGCAGAGCCCCCCGCTCAAGCTGCCACGGGGTACCCGGTGCCGAGCCAAAGCGCAGCGCCCAGCTGATGCCACGTTTGATGCGCCCGGATACATCCACCTGGTCACGCTCGGGGAACAGTACCGACAACTGCAGTGGCTCCGGCGTTGCAGCCGCTTTCTGCAGCGGTGCACCGAGCGTACTGACCAGCCCGGCCAGATCAGACTCGATCTCGATCCGGAATGGCTGCTGGTCCTTGTCTTTTGGCACCCGTGCTGTCGCCGCCCAGCTCACCGCACCATCGAGGCGTCCGGCATAGGGCAGCGAGAATGCGGCAGCCAGCTTGTCCACCGGCGTCGCACCGCGCAGGCCGGCGACATGACTGAGATCCGGCTCATCCTTGCCAGCCGGCCGCAAGCTGATGGCAACCGGCTCGTCAAGAAACTGGCCACTCAGTTTTTCCGCCGACAGCCGGGTGTTGTCGAGGCGGATCAAGCCTTTCAGGTCCGTGAGCCGGTACGCAACACCCCTGAGACCGAGACTCGCACCGCTGGTCTCGAAGCTGCCGGTCACACGGAAATCCCTGGGACGGGCAATCGGCATGCTGAGCTGCACGGCAGTCGCCACATTGCCGCGACCACTGACATTGTTCAGTGTCGGGCCCAGCGTCTGCGCAATCGGGCTCGCGCGCAGGAAGGCCAGCAGCTGTCCCACCTGCATGTCATCGGCGGTCCCCAGCTGCAGCTCGGGTTTGTGCATGAGATCGGCGACACGTACCTGCGCATCGCGGAACGGAACACCGGCTATGGTGCCGCTGTTTTCCACCGAACTGAGACTGTTGTGATCGATCACCACGGTCGTGCTGACATCTTCGAGCCGCGGCCAGCCCGGTGCGTAATCCAGCACACCGTCCTCCACCGAAAACTCGACCCGGAACTCGCCGTCACCCTCATCGTAGGGAAATGCGCGCAGGGGACCGCGCCAGGTCAGCTCGCCCTTTGGCACCCGGCCAGTGATGATCGACTCGTCGAGCCACTTGACCAGTGGCTTGCCAAACAGCACCAGTGGCAGGTGATTGACCACCGCGGGTGCCGACGAGGCGACCACCCGCGCCTTCACATCGATGAAGGGTGAACCGGAACGCGGCAGGGTCACCGACAGCCGCGTGCGGGTCTGGATCTCCGCATTACTGATGCGCAGATCGTCGGTGTAGAGCTGCATACCGGCCGGCACGGACTTCCAGGCAAAAATGCCCTCGGTACGCGTCGGGCGCAGATCGGCGCGGAACAGCCAGGGCAGTCGCAGCAGACCTTCTTCCGCATCGACCTCAATCTGCCCGCCCTGCTCGTTGGCGCGCAGCTTGCCGCTGACGCCGGCGAGTGCCCAGCCCGGCGCCGGCATGACCAGACCGATATCCTTCAGCGTGGCCTGCGCCTGCCAGCTCACCGGCTTGCCGGGGACTGCCTCGGCCGCAAGCCTGAAGTCGCGCAACTCGCCCAACAGTCGTTCCGGCAGCGGCCCCTTGCGCAGGCCGGAAGCAGCGACCGCGCGCAGCAGCGGCCAGATGTCTGCCAGCCGCAGCGCCTCGGCGCGTGCCTCGTACTGGCCGACGCCCGAGTTCTGCAGCACATAGCTGACTTCCGCGTTGGCCGCTTTGCGTACCGTGTCGCCCCGCTGGGTAACCAGACGGTCGATGCTGGCACGCCAGCCGCCGGCAGAGCGCTTCCAGCGCGCGCTCAGTCCCAGCTGGCGATAGCGAATGCCCTCTGCATCGGGCGCACTCTCGATCTGCGTTTCACCGAGTTCCAGGTCCAGGTTCATCTCGCGCGGCACCAGTCCGCTCATCGCCAGCTCGACTTCCAGCTGGCCGCGGCCGGAACGGAGTGGCGTCCATTGATTGGCAAGCAGCCGCAACAGGCGACCCAGTTCGATATCGCCAGCGACCAGGCTGAAAGACCACTCCGGCGCCGGGGCATCCTCCGCCTTTACCGCACCCGGCAGCAGTGCGGCGGGCAGTGTTCCTGCAAATTCGAAACTGCGGCCCAGTTCATCGCGGCCGTCGATCTCGCCCTCGAAATCGACGCTGTCCGGCGCCAGGCTGAGTTCCAGCTGCCGCGTCATCAGGCTCACATCCGGCACCAGGCGCCCGGCATCGCGCAGCAACACACCGATGTCCTGCAGCTCGAGATCCAGACGCGGCAGTTGCGGTCTGCGCGGTTGCCGCAACAGTTGGTCGAGCGGCACGGCGTTGACCAGCACCGTGCCGTCAGCAAGCCGCTCGATACGCACATCAGCCCGCCGGACCGCGACCCGCCCGGGCAACAGGCGACGCTCGGTAATCAGTTGCAGCAGATTCACGCCCACGCTGAGCTCGGCGGCTTCCAGTACCGGCCGCAGACCATCCCGCGTGCGGATCTGTACATCGAAGAAACGGATCTCCGGCCCGTGCAGCGGCCAGCTCGCGCTCAGTCGTCCGAACTGCACATCGAAACCGGTGGCCTCATTGGCGAAGCGCCGGATGTCGTCCTGGTATTCGGGTGCCATCGGCAGCAGCAAACGCGCAATGCCGACCAGCACAGCCAGCACGATGACCGCCGCGGCACCGACAGTCGCAAGCCAGCCCAGCCAACGGCTGATGGTACTGCGGGCTTTCAAGGCGGCACCGGCCTAGACAAGCACCACGTCGAACTGGTCCGGCGCATACAGGCCCTCCGTCTGCAGACGGATCGACTTGCCGGTGCGCTCCTCGAGTTCCGCGATGCTCGATGCCTCTTCGTCGAGCAGCAACTCGATGACATCCGGCTGCGCCAGCACGACGTATTCCTTGAAGTTGAACTGGCCGTGCTGACGCAGGATCTCGCGAAAGATCTCGTAGCAGACCGTTTCCGCCGTCTTGACCTGACCGCGACCGGCACAGGTCGGGCACGGTTTGCACATCAGGTGCTCGAGGCTTTCGCGCGTGCGCTTGCGGGTCATGGCCACCAGACCCAGCGGCGACTCGCTGGCGATCAGGGCACGGCCATGGTCACCGGCCAGCGCAGCCACCAGCGCATCCATGACCTGCTGGCGATGCGCTGCCTCGAGCATGTCGATGAAGTCGATGATGATGATTCCGCCCAGGTTGCGCAGCCGCAGCTGGCGCGCCATCGTTACCGCAGCCTCGAGGTTGGTGCGGAAAATGGTCTCTTCCAGATTGCGGTGACCGACATAGGCACCCGTGTTGACGTCCACGGTGGTGAGCGCCTCGGTCTGGTCGATGATCAGGTAACCGCCCGACTTCAGCTCCACCTTGCGATCCAGTGCCTTGCGGATGTCGTCCTCGACACCAAACAGGTCGAAGACCGGGCGCGCCCCGGTATAGAACTCGATGCGCGGCGCCAGCTCCGGCATGAAGTTGCCGGCAAACTCCACCAGCTGTGCACAGGCTTGCTGCTCATCGATACGCACATGTTCGGTCTGCGGTCCGGCGCGATCACGCAATACGCGCATGGCCAGTGGCAGGTCTTCATGCACCAGCGCCGGCACGCCGGCTTCCCGGGCCCGGGCGGCAACCAGTTCCCACAGGCGACGCAGGAACAGCAGATCGGCGCGCAATGACTCGCTGTCCAGCCCTTCCGCTGCCGTGCGCACAATGCAGCCGCAGCTCGCCGCAGAATCCGCCAGCACTTCAGTCATGACCGTCTTCAGCCGCTGGCGCTCGCCTTCATCTTCGATGCGTCCGGACACGCCGAGGCTGGTCTCGTTCGGCAGCAGCACCAGATAGCGCGACGGCAGGGTGATGAAGGTCGTCAGCCGCGCGCCCTTGCTGCCCAGCTGGTCCTTCGCCACCTGCACCAGCACCGTATCGCCCTCACGCAGCAACTGCCGGATATTCGGCTCGTTGCCGGCCACCTGAGCGTTACCAGCGGGTGGCTGGATATCCGAAGCGTGCAGGAAACCGGTGCGCGGCAGGCCGATGTCGATGAAAGCTGCCTGCATGCCGGGCAGGACACGCATGACCCGCCCCTTGTAAATATTGCCGGTCAGCCCGCGACGGGAATTGCGCTCGATGAATATCTCCTGCAGCGCGCCGTTCTCGACCACGGCGGCACGCACCTCGCGCGCAGTCACGTTGATGAGGATTTCTTCACTCATCGGCAGCGGTCGCCTCAAGCAAGGGGCCGCTGAAGGACTCGAGCAACCTCGCGGTTTCAAACAGTGGCAAGCCCATGACGCCGGAGTAGCTGCCCTTGAGTGCCGAGATGAATATCGCCCCAAGCCCCTGGATACCATAGCCACCGGCCTTGTCGGCGGGTTCGCCGGTCCGCCAGTAGGCCGCCGCCTCCCGCGCATCGATGGCCCGAAAGCTCACCTCGCTGCGGCTGAGTTCGACACGCTCGCGGCCGGCATCGGCGATCGCCACCGCCGTCCACACCTCGTGCGTGCGGCCACCGAGCCGGGTCAGCATGCGCACGGCATCCGCTTCATCGACGGGCTTGCTGAACAGCTCGGTACCGAGTGCCACGGCGGTATCGGCAGCCACGACCGGTGCAGACCGGGCTCGCGGCAGTTCCATGCCGGCGCGCGCTTTCGCCGCAGCCAGCCGGCACACGAGATCATCGGCGCTCTCACCCGGGCGCGGCGTCTCGTCGACAGCGACGCGCAACACCTCGCAGGCGATGCCCAGCTGGGCCAGCAATTCACGCCGGCGCGGCGAGCCCGATGCGAGATAGACAAAAGTCCTGGCGGTCACCACATGCAAATCCTTGCTCAGACCTTGTGATAGGGGTGGCCCTGCAGGATGGTCCACGCCCGGTACAGCTGCTCGACAACAATCACCCGCACCATGCCATGCGGAAAAGTCAGCGCCGAGAGCGACCAGCTCTGGTTGGCCCGCTGGCGCACTTCGTCGGCCAGCCCTTCCGGGCCGCCAATGATCAGTGCGACAGCACTCGCTTCGATCTGCCAGCGCACCAGCTGCCGCGACAGCTCGACCGACGACCACGGCTTGCCGCGTTCATCCAGCACAATCACGAACTCGTGCGGTTTCAGCCGCTGGAGAATGCGCTGCCCCTCCTTGGCTTTGGCGACGGCGGGGTCACCACCGGAGGAACGCAGCGACAACGGGATCTCGACGAGTTCCGGCTTCAGGTGGGCGGGCAGGCGCCCCAGGTAGGTATCAACCCCGCTGCGTACCCAGTCATCGGGGCGGCTGCCAATTGCCAAGAGTCTTATTTTCATGCTGCGCGGACCCGGTGTCCCCACCTCCGGCAGGGGCAAGGATGATACACGGTGCCGCGCTCCGGCTGGACAGGCCGGCCCTCAGGCGGTGGCGACGTTTTCCATGTCCCAGAGACTTTCCAGCTTGTAGAAGTCGCGGGCACGGGGCTGCATCACGTGAACCACTACATCGGCGAGGTCCACCAGCACCCACTCGCCACTGCCGGTGCCTTCGACACCCAGGGCCTGCACCCCGGCGGCTTCAGCCTGCTGGACCAGCCAGTCGGCGATGGACCGGACATGCCGGTCGGAGGTGCCGCTGGCCACGATCATGTAATCGGTGATGGCCGTCTGCCGACGCACGTCCAGTACCCGCACATCACGGGCCTTCAGTTCTTCAAGGGCGGTCGTCGCGAGGCTCAAGAGCTTCTTGCTATGCACGGGATTGCACCTCCTTCGGGCGCTGATAGATATGGTTGGCCTGCATGAGTTCCCGGACCCCGTCCGGAACCAGATAACGCGGATCACCACCGGCGGCGATCAGCGCGCGGATCGACGATGAAGCGATTTCCAGCTGGGTCACCTGGCGCAGCAGGATCCCGCCGGCCGGCGCGACAGCGAGCGCCGCTGCATCCTGCCGTTGATGTTCGGCGTAAAACCGCCCGATCTCGCCATCAAGCTGCCCATCAAACTGCTGTGCCCAGCCCGGACGCTGCACCACCACGATGTGCGCAAGAGCGGCGAGCTCCCGCCAGCGATGCCAGGTGGGCAGCCCCAGAAACGCATCCATGCCGAGTATCAGGACCAGCGAGCGCTGCGGCTGGCTGGCGCGCAGGCCGGCCAGCGTATCCACCGTGTACGAGGGGCCCTCGCGACGCAGTTCGCAGTCATCGACCACAAAACCGGGCTGTCCGGCGATCGCCGCTTCAAGCATGCGCAGACGCAGTGCGCCGGAGGCCATGGCCGGCGCCCGATGCGGTGGTACCCGGCTGGGAATGAAGCGGACTTCAGCCAGATTGAGACCAGTCAGCAGCTCCCATGCCGTGCGCAGGTGGCCCACATGCACCGGATCGAATGAGCCACCGAGCACTCCGACGGGCGCAGGCCGGGCACCCATCAGGGCAGTTCAGCCGCCGGCAGCGGCTTGCCGGTCAGCGCCAGGGTGAGTTCGAGCAAGGCGTTCCAGGCTTCACCCCGGCGGGCGCCCTTCACGATCTGGTCGGCTGCACCGGCCATGCCCAGCAGGCGGCGCAGCGACGAGGGCTTCCGGCCGCGCAATGCGCGCGTATAGAGGCCGGTGCGTGACTGCCAGACGCCGGCTGCCTGCACGGCCTGCTCGAGCGGCAGGTCACGACCGGCGCGCAGGCCGGCATCCACCAGCACCAGCACTTCGCGGACCAGCGCCCACAGTACCAGCGGCGCAGCCACGCCCTCTTCGCGCAGACCATTGAGTATGCGGACGGCCCGCGAGGTTTCGCCGGCCAGTGCGGCATCGCCGAGCTGAAAGACATCGAAGCGCGCGCCATCCGCCACCGCAGCCTGGACCTGCGCCACGCTCAACTGCGTGCCGGCGGGATACAGCAGGCCGAGCTTGTCGATCTCCTGCTGTGCGGCCAGCAGATTGCCTTCCACGCGGGCGGCCAG
Source organism: Pseudomonadota bacterium (assembly GCA_030836925.1). Lineage (GTDB taxonomy): Bacteria > Pseudomonadota > Gammaproteobacteria > Steroidobacterales > SHZI01. The sequence goes on along the minus strand of JAUPLK010000008.1, from coordinate 7,162 downwards.
CAGCTCTGCGGCCTCCTCCTCGCAACTGAGCCTGGCGCTCTTGAGACGCCGGGCGATCCAGCGCGGCAGTTCGGTCGGTGACGGCGCCCGAAATTCCACCCACACGCCGCTCTTGTGCAGCGCGCTGGCCCAGGCGGCTTCGGCCATCTTGCGGGTCAGCGCTGGCGTGACCACCACCACGACGTTGCCATCGGTGGGCCGGGCCGCCAGTGCGCGCAGCGCACGCGAACCCTCGTCGCCGGGCGCTGCCGTCGGCAGGCGGAGCACGACAACCTTGCCCGCGGAGAACAGCGAACCCATGCCGAGGGAGGCGACCAGGGCGGCCCAGTCGAAACCGCGGTCGACGGTAAAGGATTCGCGTTCGTCGCAGCCCTGCCTGAGGGCAGCGGCGCGCAACGCATCGAGGGCCTCGCTGACCAGCAGCGGCTCATCGCCGGAAAACAGATAACAGGCCGACAGATTTCCGCCCTGCGGGGCAGAAAGATGTGCGCCCAACTGCTCAGCGCGCAGTTGCATGCACTACCGTCACTCGCCGAGCTGTTTCCAGTCGATCGACTCCTCTTCAAGCAGGATCGGGATGCCCGCGCGGACCGGATACACCAGCCGCCCGTCGCGAGTGACCAGCGCTTCAATGAGTTTCTCGCCGACCGGGCTCTCCGAGCGGGCAAGGACACCACCGGCCTCGATCGCCGAATTGAGGCGCGCAAGACGTGTTCCGTCCAGCAACTGCAGGGGCAACCTGGTGAGCGGGCAGCAGACGATGTCTAGAAGTTTTTTGTCCATTCGGTGCGCCAAAACTATAGCACAGGGGTGCGCGGCTCCTGCGCACGACCCCAGGCGACATAAGTCTCCGGCACCGCATCCGGACCGCCTTCTGCCCAGGGATGGCAGCGACCGATACGCCGCAAGCCGAGCCAGCTGCCGCGCAACAGCCCGAAGCGCCCGATGGCCTCGGCGGTATAACTTGAGCAGGTCGGAAAGTAACGGCAGCGCGGGCCCAGCCACGGGGACAGGATCAACTGGTAGCCACGAATCAGCTTGAGCGCAGCCCGCGTCGACAGGCCGGGCCGGGCCTTCAGCTCGCCACACATGCAGCTGCAGCGCGGCGGATGGCGCCGATCATCGAATGCAGGCCATTGCTGCGCGTCGGACTCAGGTGCTGGTCCAGGCCGATCGCGCCGATGAAGTCCGGTGGCGTAGCGAGGATCTCCTGCGCACGCCGGCCGTCATAGATGCGCATCAGGATCGCAATCAGTCCCGAGACGATGGCCGAATCGCTGACGGCCTGGAAGCTCAGGCGATCGCCCTCGGCATGCGTCAGCAGCCAGACCTGCGACTGGCAGCCCTGGATCTTGCGGGCCTCGGTCTTCTCGGCCTCGGGAAAGGGCGGCAGCTTGCGGCCCATGTCGATGATGTACTGGTAGCGGTCCACCCAGTTGTCGAACAGCGCAAAATCGCCGATCAGCTCCTGCTGGGCTTCCGCGATCGACTGCTGCACGGGCGCGTTCATCCGGCACTCCGGCGCCAGCGAGTGCCCTCGGCGCTGTCCTCGATCAGGATGCCGGCTTCAAGCAGCTGGTCACGGATCTGGTCCGCACGCTTGAAATCGCGACTGGTGCGCGCCGCCCGCCGTTCGGCGAGCAGGGTCTCGACCTGCTCGGCCGACAGACCGTCACTGGTCTCGGTCATGAACCAGGCATCGGGATCGGCGCCGAGCAGGCCGAGCAGCGCGGCGCTCGCGCGCAGGCACGCCGCCAGCGCAGCACGCTCGGCCGGATCGCTGCTGCGGTTGACATCGCGCGCCAGGTTGAAGAGCACGGCGAGCGCCTGCGGCGTGTTCAGGTCATCGTCGAGTGCGGCGATGAACTCCGGATCCGGCGCGGCTTCCAGCGCCTGCCAGCCTTCCACATCGCGCAGCGCGCCGTAGAGGCGGTCGAGCTTGCGCCGCGCTTCGGGCAACACCTCGCTGGTCCAGTCCAGGGGCTGCCGGTAGTGCGCGGCGAGCAGCGCCAGCCGGATCGCCTCGCCGGGCGCCTGCTCGAGCAAGTGGCGCACCAGCAGCACATTGCCCAGCGACTTCGACATCTTGGTGTGGTCCACATTCACGAAGCCGTTATGCAGCCAGTAGCGGGCAAACAGCGCGCCGCGGTTGGCACAGGTGCTCTGCGCGATCTCGTTCTCGTGATGCGGGAAGATCAGGTCGTTGCCGCCGCCGTGGATGTCGATGGTGGGGCCGAGGTGCTCGGCAACCATCGCCGAGCACTCGATGTGCCAGCCAGGCCGGCCGCGTCCCCAGGGGCTGTCCCAGCCGGGCAGCTCCGGCGTGGAGGGCTTCCATAGCACGAAATCGCCGGCACCTTCCTTGTAGGGCGCCACCTCGACCCGCGCACCGGCCAGCAATTCACGCTGGTCGCGCCGCGACAGGGCACCGTAGTCTGCAAAAGAGCTGACCCGGAACAGCACGTGACCATCTGCGACATAGGCATGGCCGCTGTCGATCAGTCCGCCGATCATGCGCATGATGCCGGCCAGGTGCTCCGTGGCCCGCGGCTCGATATCCGGCGCCAGTACGCCGAGCGCGCGCATGTCGGCGTGGTAGGCGTGGGCATAGCGGGCGGCGATCTCGCCGATGGGCACACCCTCGGCAGCCGCGGCCCGGTTGATCTTGTCATCGATGTCGGTGATGTTGCGCGCGTACACCAGCTGGTAGCGCGTCCGCAGCAGGCGGGCCAGCACGTCGAAGACCACTGCCGGCCGGGCGTTGCCGATGTGCGGAAAGCTGTAAACCGTCGGCCCGCAGACATACATCGTCACCCGCCCCGGCTGCAGCGGGGCAAACGGCTCTTTCTGACGCGTACGCGTGTTGTACAGGCTGAGAGTCATGGGCAGGACCGTCCGGAAGGCTGGCTATAATACCAAGCCGGTCCTGCCCGCAGGATCGTTGGCCCAAAGGAATATGCGATGAATCCGGCAGCACCCTTCGCCCCGCGCAAGACCATCGAACAGGTCGAGGAAGGCCAAGAACTGGCCCCCAAGTTCGACCCGCAGGGTCTGATCACCGCCGTCACCACCGATTACACCAGCGGCGAGCTGCTGATGGTCGGCTACATGAATGCCGAGGCGCTCCGCCGCACCATCGACACCGGCGAAGCCCACTACTGGAGCCGCAGCCGCCAGGTGCTGTGGCACAAGGGCGCGACCAGCGGACTGGTGCAGAAGGTGCGCGAACTGCTGGTGGACGACGATCAGGACTGCATCTGGCTGCGCGTCGATGTGGCCGGCGGGGCGAGCTGTCATGTCGGCTATCGCAGCTGCTTTTACCGGCGCATCCCGGCGATAGGCAAAGGTGCGGGTGATGGCACCCCCCTGCCGCTGGAATTCACCATGACCGAAAAGGTCTTCGACCCGGAACTCGTCTACCCCGGCCAGCCCAATCCCACCAAGCTCTGAGCCCACGCTGGCGTCATTGCCAGCGCGCCGCCGGGAGATCATCGCCGAGGCGACGGGCCTGCACGCGGATCCATTCCTGGCGGGCGCGCACATGCCGTGAGGGATTGCGCACGCTGAAGCGCTGCGGATTCGGCAGTACGGCTGCCAGCAGCGCCGCTTCCAGCTCGTTGAGGCGCGCGGCCGGCTTGTTGAAATACTGCCGGGAGGCGGCCTCCACGCCGAACACATGCGGCCCGAACTGCGCGGTGTTGAGATAGATCTCGAGGATGCGCTCCTTTGGCCAGCAAATTTCCAGCCACAGCGTTAGCCAGGCCTCCAGACCCTTGCGCAGCCAGCTGCGGCCGGGCCACAGCCACAGGTTCTTGGCGACCTGCTGACTGATCGTCGAGGCCCCACGCACCTTGTTGCTGCGCGCGTTGCGCTGCCAGGCCTTGCGGATGGACTCGAAATCAAAGCCTGAATGATCGAGGAATTTCTGGTCCTCGGCAGCCATCACCGCCAGCGCCGCGCGCCGGCTGATCTTCGTGCGCGGCTCCCAGTCGTAGCGTATGCGCGCGGACAGGCTGGCCTGCCCGACCCAGTTCTGCAGCATGAAGCTGCTGGTGAGCGGCGGCAGCCAGCGCAGCGGCAAGACCAGCAGCAGGGTCAGCAAGACGATGCCCGCAGCGGCGAGCAGCAGGAAACGCAGGATCCGGAAACGAAGACTGGCGCGGGCCATGCGCGGAATGACCGGCCAGCTCTAGTCGATGGCGGCCAGACGGCGACTCAGGAGCCCGACCATGTCGCGGGCGATCGCCTGCATGATGAGCTGCTCTTCGTTGCTCTTGCCGAGCACCTGCGTTTCGTCGAAGGGATAGTCGCGCGTCAGGAAGATTTCTTCGGAAGGAACAGCTTCCTTGCCGTTCACATCCACCGAAAATGTCACCCGGTACCAGACCTCGAATTCAGCCGGCACGTTGCGGGCAGTCACCGTGAGCGTGCGACGACCGGTCTCGTCGTTGAGCACGCGGATGATTGTGCGCGCCTCGGCCGGATCGGCCGTGAGCTGGATGTCATTCCGGCGCAGGGTACCGACCAGTTCCCGATAGAACAGGCTGTAGCGGTCGTCGGCCTGTATGTAAGTGACCGCCATGTCGGCCGGGAATTCAGGCGCCGTGCGGAACTGGAAGCCGCAGGCAGAAAGCCACAGCAGGCTGCCGGCCAGCAGCGCGTGCCGGCACCAGGCTTTGCGTCGGCTCTCAGACCACCACATTCACGAGCTTCCCGGCCACCACGATCGCCTTGCGCACCGGCTTGTCCGCCACAAAACGCTGCACGTTCTCATCGGCGAGCGCCGCCGCGCGCACGTCGGCCTCGCTGGCATCGGTGGCTACTGTAACCCGTCCACGCAGCTTGCCGTTGACCTGCACGACGATCTCCACCGTGGCCGCCTGCAGTGCGGCCGGATCCGGCTGCGGCCATGACTCGTCGATGATCGCACCACTATGGCCGAGCACCTGCCAGAGCCGGTGACAGATATGCGGCACGATCGGCGACAGCATGAGCAGGGAGAGTTCCAGCGCTTCCTGGATCACGGCGCGATCGGTGGGAGTAGCCGTTTCGGCGCGCACCACGCTGTTCAGCAGCTCCATCACGGCCGCGATGGCGGTATTGAAGGTGCGCCGGCGGCCGATGTCGTCGCTGACCTTGGCCAGCGTCTGGTGCACCTGGCGGCGCAGCGCGCACTGCGCTTCGTTGAGCGCGGCTGCGTCCACCTGACCGGCCGGCCCGCCGGCAGCATGCGTGTACACCGCCTTCCAGACCCGCTTGAGAAAACGCGAAGCGCCCTGCACGCCCTCATCCGACCACTCCAGCGACTGCTCGGGCGGCGCCGTGAACATGGTGAACAGTCGCGCGGTATCCGCGCCCAGCGTATCCACCAGCGCCTGCGGATCCACGCCGTTGTTGCGCGACTTGGACATGGTGCCGATGCCGCTGGTCTGCACCGGCTCGCCGTCGGCGATCAGCACATGCAGCGGCTGGCCGGCGGCATCCGTGCGCGCCTCGACCTCGGTCGGATTGAAATAGGTGATCCGGCCGGCCCCGGTTTTGCGGAAATAGATGCCGTTGAGCACCATGCCCTGGGTAAGCAGGCGGGCGAAGGGCTCATCGAGCTGCAGCAGGCCCAGATCGCGCATCGCACGCGTCCAGAAACGCGAATAGAGCAGGTGCAGGATCGCGTGCTCGATGCCACCGATGTACTGATCGACCGGCAGCCAGTAGCGCACGCGCTCGTCGACCATCGCCGTGGCACTGTCGGCACAGGCAAAGCGCAGGAAATACCAGGACGAATCCACGAAGGTGTCCATGGTGTCGGTTTCGCGCCGCGCCGGCTGCCCGCACTTCGGGCAACTGCACACGACGAAATCGGCGCGCTTGTTGAGCGGGTTGCCGCTGCCGTCAGGCACGCAGTCCTCGGGCAGTACCACCGGCAACTGCTCGTCGGGCACCGGCACGTCACCGCAGGCCGTGCAATGGATGATCGGGATCGGCGTGCCCCAGTAGCGCTGGCGGGAAATGCCCCAGTCGCGCAGCCGGAACTGCACGCGCTTTTTGCCGAGGCCCTTCTTTTCCACGGCCGTGGCGATCGCATCCACTGCCTGCTGGAAATCCAGCCCATCGAAGGCGCTGGAATTCACCGTGATGCCGTGCTCGGCATAGGCCGGCTGCCAGGGTGCGGTAGTGTCGGTATAGGCACCGGTCGTCGAGCGGATCACGCAACGGATCGGCAAGCCGTATTTGCCCGCAAACTCGAAGTCACGCTCGTCGTGCGCCGGCACGGCCATCACCGCACCTTCGCCGTAACCCATCAGCACATAGTTGGCCACCCAGACCTCGAGCTCGGCGCCCGACAACGGGTGGATCACATGCAGGCCGGTCGGCATGCCGCGCTTCTCGGCGGTGGCGATGTCGGCCTCCATCACGCTGCCGCTCTTGCACTCCCCGATGAAGGCTGCGAGTTGCGGATTGTCGCGCGCCGCGGCCGTGGCCAGCGGATGCTCGGCGGCCACCGCGCAGTAAGTGGCGCCCAGCAGGGTGTCGGCGCGGGTGGTAAACACCTTCAGCACGCCGTCGCTCCCGGCTGCCGCGCGCGCCGAGTCCGCATAGGGGAAGGCGATCTCCACGCCCTCGCTGCGGCCGATCCAGTTGGCCTGCATCAGGCGCACCCGCTCCGGCCAGTCGCCGAGCGTGTCCAGCGCCTCCAGCAACTCGTCGGCATAGGCCGTGATGCGCATGTAGTACATCGGGATCTCGCGCTTCTCGACCACCGCGCCGGTGCGCCAGCCGCGCCCGTCGATAACCTGCTCGTTGGCGAGCACGGTCTGGTCGAGCGGATCCCAGTTCACGGTACCGGTCTTCTGATAGACCAGGCCCTTGTCGAGCAGCTTGAGGAACAGCCACTGGTTCCAGCGGTAGTACTCCGGCTGGCAGGTGGCGAGCTCACGGTCCCAATCGATGCCGAAACCGAGCGCGCGCAACTGCCTGCGCATGTAGGCGATGTTGTCCCAGGTCCAGGCTGCCGGCGCCACGCCCTTGGCCATCGCCGCGTTCTCGGCCGGCAGACCGAAGGCATCCCAGCCCATCGGTTGCAGCACGTTTTTGCCGAGCATGCGCTGGTGCCGCGCGATCACGTCCCCGATCGTGTAATTGCGCACATGGCCCATGTGCAGCC
>JAUPLK010000353.1 GCA_030836925.1 Pseudomonadota bacterium | reverse complement strand
GCGTTCGTGCTGTTGCTGCCATTGCTGAAGTGGCCGCTCGAGAAACTGCTGAGTCTTACCGGACACGGCGAGTTGCTGGTGCTGCTCGGCGCGGTCCTCGCCCTCGGCGTCGGCGGCTACGGCTTCGAGGCCATCGGCCTGTCGTCCGAGCTCGGCGCGCTGCTGACGGGCATGCTGCTCGCCAACCACCCACGCGCCGTCGAACTCAGCGACTCGCTGTGGGGCATGAAGGAATTCTTCCTGGTCGGCTTCTTCCTGACCGTCGGCCTCACCGAAACGCCGAACTGGTCGACGCTGGGTCTCGCCCTGATCCCGCTGGTACTGATTCCCTTCAAGGTCATGCTGTACTTTTTTCTGCTGCTCGCCTTCGGCCTGTCGGCCCGCACCGCTTTCCTGGCCGGACTCAGCCTCGCCACCTACAGCGAGTTCGGCCTGATCGTGATGGCCGCAGCGGCCAAATATGGCATGGTCGACAACGCCTGGGTGGTGGCGACGGCGATCTGCATCGCGCTTTCGTTTGCGATTGCCGCACCACTGAACCGCCATGCGCACGACATCTACGCGGCCCTCGAGCGCTGGCTGCGGATTTTCGAGCGCCGCCGCCGGCACCCGGATGACGAACCCGTGTCGCTGGGCAAGGCCGAGGTTGCCGTGGTGGGCATGGGCCGGGTGGGTACCGGCGCCTACAACCATGTCCGCGAAATCGGCAAGAAGGTGGTTGGCCTGGACAGTGACCTCGGCAAGGTGGAACGGCATCTGCGCGAGGGTCGCCGCGTCGTGTACGCCGATGCCGAAGACCCGCTGCTCTGGCACCGCCTGCGTCTCGATGCGCTGCAGGTCATCATTCTTGCCCTGCCGGACACCGAGGCCAAGATCCTCGCCAGCGAACAGCTGCGCAAGCGCGGTTACCAGGGACTGATCAGCGCCACCTATGTCTGGCCGGAAGAACGCGAACTGATCCTCGCCGCCGGTGCCGACGTGGCCTACAACTACTTTGCCGAGGCCGGCGTCGGCCTGGCCAGCGACACCTTCGAGGCGCTTGCGCCGACCGGCAAATCCGGCGCTAATATCCGGCCCGGAACACACAGATCATGACGATGACCCCGACACTGAAACCCGTCCGCAACCAGACCGATATCCTGCCGGCCTGGCGCGGCACCCCGGTCGGCGAACTGCTGGCCCTGCACAACCTGGGTACCGGCGCAGGCCAGTACGCCCATCCGCAGATCCTGATCGCGACCTGTCCGGAGCAGCAGACCGGCCTGCGGATCCCGGCCGGCTTTGCGCTCGGCGTGAACGGCGCCGCCGCCAACCTGAAACGCGATCCCTTCAAGGTGTCCTGGGCTATCGGCATCGGCCAGGTCTCGGCCATCGCGATCGTCGGCCACACCGGCTGCGGCATGGTCGGACTGCGCGAGCGGCGGGAGGAATTTGTCGCACGGATGGTCGCGGTTGCCGGGTGGGCGCGTGCTGCAGCAGAGCAGCATTTTGACCACTGGGGCGACCTCTCCGCCATCGAGGATCCGGCGGTCTTTGCCGCATCGGAAGCGGCCCGGCTGCGGGCCCGCTACCCGAAAATACCGGTTGCCGCCCTGCTGTACGATGCGGCAGAGCAGATGCTGCTGCAGATCGAAGCGTAGTTGCGATGTACCGGATACCGCTGATCATGTTGGTGACTCTGCTGGCGGGCTGTGGCACCAAACAGCCGGAACCGGAGCTGCTTATCCCGGTCAATGTACGGTGCAGCACCTGTACCGACCACATTCGCTGCGAGAATGATGCCGGCAATCCTGCGGGTGGCGACCATGCATTCATGCTGTACGTGCTTGAAGCGAAGGGACCGGGCAACGACGAGATCACGTCGATCACGGAATATTTCCTGCAGTTCGTGGAACCGAAAACCCGCTTCGCGCGCCCGCTGTCCGTGCACGTGCAGAAGATCGGCGCATCCGGGCAACCGGAACGGCGCACGAGCATGGAACTGAAGGCAGCCATCGACCGGACGACACACCGGATCGAACTGCCGGATGCCTGGATCGATCAGCAGAATGGCGCCTGGCACGGCAAGGATGACAGCCTGCGCGGCACCTGCCGCCTCCTCAACCGTCAGGAAGGCGCGCTGACAGCAAGCCTCTTCAGGGAGCAGGCACAATGAGCACTTCACGGTTACTGACTGCCGTCATTCTCTGTACCACCCTGGTCGCCGGTTGTACCACCAGCATGACGGGCCGCCGGCAGCTGATGCTGGTTTCGGAGCAGGAGGCCATCAGCGCGTCGAAACAGCAATACCTGCAGACCATGAGCAAGCTCGGCTCGGAGGGCAAGCTCGTCACCGACCCGAAGCTGCTGGCGCGCGTCGACACGATCACCGGTCGACTGATCGCACAGGCCATCATCATGCGGCCGGAGACGCAGAAGTGGGAATGGAGCGTGCAGGTCATCGACGAACCGAAGACCGTCAACGCCTGGTGCATGGCCGGCGGACGGATGGCGCTCTACACCGGGCTCATCCAGAAGGTTGACCCGACCGATGACGAACTCGCCCAGGTGATGGGCCACGAGATCAGCCACGCGCTCGCCAATCACAC
>JAUPLK010000352.1 GCA_030836925.1 Pseudomonadota bacterium | reverse complement strand
CGACATCGCCATCCCGCTCTGGTTCCAGCGCCAGATGCAGGCCGGCATGCCCTGCTATCCGGTGCACGCCCTGCCCACCGGACACTCGCCGTTTTTTGCGGCACCTGTGGAACTGGCGCGTCTGCTCGACCCCCTGGCAGCCCATGCCATAATCGCACCGTGAAAATCGCAAGTCTGGTGGCCATTGCCAGCGCCTTGGGCGACGCCGATGTCCGCTATCTGATCGTCGGCGGCCTTGCCGTGGCGGCGCACGGCTATGGAAGGGTCACTTTCGATCTGGACCTTGTCCTGCAGATGCAGCCGGAAAACCTCCGGCGTGCCATGGCAGCACTCGAGTCACTCGGCTATCGTCCGACCGCACCGGTCCCAGTGGCACAGTTCACGGATGAGACGACCCGCCAGTCATGGATACGTGACAAGAACATGGTGGTGTTCCAGATGCAGAGCCCAGGTCACGCAGAAACCCCGATTGACCTCTTCGTAACCGAGCCTTTCGACTTTGATCAGGAATATGAAACGGCACTGATCGGGGAACTTGAGCCGGGCCTGAGCACACGCTTCGTGGGCATCGACGCCCTGATCCGCATGAAGGAAGCCGCGGGACGCGACAAGGACCGCGAGGACGTCCGGCAACTGCGCCTGCTGCAACAGGATGACGGCAATGACTGCTGAGGAGCGTGCCGCCCAGGATGCGGCCTGGGCGCAGCACAATCTGTCACAGCTGCGCTATTTCCGCGCGTTAAGCCTGCGCGCCCGACTGGAAGCCGTGGAAGGCATGGCCGATGTCATCCGGCATTTCGAGAAGATGCGCACCAGCGGCCGCTTCCAGAAGAAAAAGGGACGCTTCGCTGTTTAGAAGGGAGCGGGCCGCCTGGAAATGACGAGAACCCATCGCCACCTGATGCTGGCCGCCGGTGTGGCCGCGATCTCGGCAGCCGCGATGGCAGTCGCACCGGCCGGCCAGGCACTCGACCGGCTGAGTTTTGTCACCGCGTGGCTTTGCCTGCTGTTTTTTGCCGGCACGCTGCTGATCGGACCACTGCAGGTGCGGCGCACTGGGCGACTGCCCGGCAATCACCTGTTGCGTCGCGACCTCGGCATCTGGTGCGTCATCACCGGCATGGTGCACTTCTTCCTCGCCTTCAAGGTGTCGATGAACCTCGAGTACATGGCGATCTACGTGCGTGGTGCCGAAGCATGGCCGGCACCGGCAGTCCGTGAGCTCATGTACCGGTGGGCCGTGCTCGCCAGCCTGGTCATCGCGGTGCTGTTCATGCTGCTGCTTGCGCTGTCGAACAACCTTGCGATCCGCCTGCTCGGCAAGCGCTGGTGGAAACGCCTGCAACGCGTGAGCTACGCGGCCTTTGCGCTGACCGTGGGACACAGCATCGCCTTCCAGATTCTCGAAGCGCGTAACGGCTGGCTGGTGGCGGCCTTCATCGTCATCACCGCCGCGGTACTCATCGCGCAATATGCGGGACGGGCGCGTTTGCGCGGGTCTGACCACGCACCGGAACTCTGATGCAGACCCAATCACCGCGCCCAACCCACCCGAGCTTCTTCGAGGCATTTGGCTACTGGCTGAAGCTGGGCTTCATCAGCTTCGGTGGTCCAGCCGGACAGATTTCGATCATGCATCAGGAACTGGTGGAGAAACGACGCTGGATCTCCGAGCGGCGTTTCCTGCATGCGCTCAACTATTGCATGCTGCTGCCCGGGCCGGAGGCGCAGCAGCTGGCCATCTACATCGGCTGGCTGTTGCACCGGACCTGGGGCGGCATCGTCGCCGGCACGCTGTTCGTGCTGCCCTCGCTGTTCATCCTCGTGACACTCAGCTGGATCTACCTGGCCTTTGGCGAGCTCGATATCGTCAGGGGCATCTTCGACGGCATCAAGCCGGCCGTGGTGGCCATCGTCGTTTTTGCCGCCTGGCGCATCGGCCGCCGGGCACTGAAGAACAGGCTGTTGTGGAGCCTCGCGGCGACGTCCTTCATCGCCATCTTTGCCTTCCAGGTGCCCTTCCCCTACATCGTGCTCGCCGCCGGCGTACTGGGCTATTTCGGCGGACGCATGGCTCCCGCGCTCTTCGTGACCGGTGGCGGCCACGACGCTGCCGGCACCAGCTTCGGCCCGGCCCTGATCGATGATGACACGCCACTGCCGGCACATGCCCGGCACAGCCACCTGCACCTGGCAAAACTGCTGATCGCCGGACTGCTGTTGTGGGGCGCTGCGATGTGGCTGCTCGCAGATCCGACGCTGCGCCTGATGGGCGAATTCTTCAGCAAGGCAGCGCTGGTCACCTTCGGCGGCGCCTATGCGGTGCTGCCCTACGTCTATCAGGGTGGCGTCGAAACCTATGGCTGGCTCAGCGGCACGCAGATGATTGATGGCCTGGCCCTGGGCGAGACGACGCCGGGACCACTCATCATGGTGGTGGCCTTCGTCGGCTTTGTCGGCGCCTGGGGCAGTGAAATCTTCGGCCCCGACGCACTGTTCATGGCCGGCCTGGCCGGCGCCTGCGTGGCGACCTTTTTCACTTTTCTGCCCAGCTTCATTTTCATCCTCGCCGGCGCACCGCTGGTGGAG
>JAUPLK010000095.1 GCA_030836925.1 Pseudomonadota bacterium | reverse complement strand
TTTCCGAGCGGCAGCGCCGAGATAGAAGCGTCGGCCATGACCGTGCTCGACCGGATCGCGGTCATCCTTGCCGAGCGCCCCTATCCGATCCGTATCGAGGGGCACACGGATACCCGACCAATCAAGACCAGCCAGTTCCCGTCGAACTGGGAACTGTCAGCAGCGCGGGCTGCGCGCATCGTGCGGCTGTTCGAGGGGCACGGCATCGGCTCGGGCCGGATGGTTGTCGCCGGTCTGGGCGAGAACCAGCCGCTCTCCGACAACGCCACCGAGGAGGGCCGCAACCGCAACCGCCGCGTCACCATCGTGATTCTCGGCAAGCCACCTGCCGACAATGACCCGATGCCCGGTGGCATAGCCGCAGAAGCCGCCGAAGGCACCGCGACATGAATTCCGTGGACCGCATTGGCACCGGACTGCCCACCCGACAGATTGAGCGCATCACGGACAAGCGCCGCAATCCGGAGCCGGATCGGCGCCAGCGCCGCGAAAAGAAGCAGTCGCCGGAAAAGAGTTCCGACGGCCGTGAGCACATCATCGACGAACTTGCCTGAGGGGAACACACCATGACTATTCTCGACACACTGAATCTGGACGGCCTCGCAGCCGGACCGATCGATGCAGGGCTGCTGGGCGAGTTTCTGACCGGCGCTGTTACCGTGCATCCGGTGGCAACCCTGGCGGGCAGCCTGCTGGCATTTGTCGCAATCTCGGCCCTGTCCATCACTGGCTTTCGGCAGAAACGCCGGCTGCAGTCACTGGAAAGACGCCATGACGAGGCGATGGACCGGCTGCAGACCATCGAGCTCCTGCTGGCTGACTCCACCAGCGAGGCCAGCCTGCTGCGCCAGCGCGTCGAGCAACTGGGCGTGCGCCATGAAAACACCGTGAGCAGCAGTGCCAAAGCCAGTCTCCGCCAGGCCATTGCCCTGTCCAGACATGGTGCGACAACCCGGCAGCTGATCGATACCTGCGAACTGAGTCAGGGCGAGGCACACCTGATTCAGACACTCTATGGGCAGGCGGCAGGCGCCCAGGCCGCAGAGGAATTGCATTGACGAAATAATCCGGCTGTTGCCGGATCAGACCATTCATGACCGAAAAGCCAAGAACACAGACGTGGGAGTTACGACGATGAGCCAGATTCCTGAACATATACTGCAGCGGCTGCGCACCTGTACCAGTTTCCCGACACCGCCCGCCGTGGCGATGCAGGTACTGCAACTGGCCCAGGATCCGGACATCGATCTGGGCAAGGTTGCCGATGCCGTCAGCGCCGACCCGGCCATCGCCGCCAAGGTGATGCGCATCGCCAACTCGGCGATGTATTCGCGCCGCCGGCAAAGCACCAACCTGCGTCAGGCACTGATCGTGCTCGGACTCAATGCCACCCTGACTCTGGCGCTCAGTTTCACGCTCGTTTCCACCCTCAAGAAGAACACCACGCAGGGCTTCGACTTCAACGCCTACTGGCGACGCACTGTGCTGGCTTCAGCCTGGGGAAAGCTGCTGGCCAGTGAAACCGGCCGCCGGGATGCGGAAGAGATCTTCCTCGCCGCACTGCTGCAGGATCTGGGCATGCTGGTGATCGACAAGATCTGGCCCGAGGTCTACGAGGGCATTGCACCGTTCAAGATCGAACACAGCCGGATCTGCCAGCACGAACAGAACTGCATCGGCACCGACCACCGCTCGATCGGTGCGGCGCTGCTGCGGATCTGGAACATGCCGGAAAGCCTGGTGCGCGCCGTCCAGCACAGCCATGACCCCAGCGCCGCCGGCGTGGACGGCGAGGAAAAATCCTTCGTGCGCGCGGTCGCAATGTCGGGTGAACTGAGCGACGTCTGGCTCGGCTCGCACAACGAGGTGGCCCTGCGCCGTGTTGGCCAGCAGGCCCATCGCTACCTGGGCATCCAGCCCAACCGGCTCGGGGAACTGTTCGAGTCGGTTCGCGAGCAACTGCCGGTCGCCGAGGAACTGTTCCAGATGGAACTCTTCGACAGCTCGCAGCTGCAGGACATCAGCGATGCGGCGCAGGAGATCCTCATCGTCCGGAACCTGTACCAGATCAATGCCAGTGAAGAAGTCCAGCTGGAGAAACGCGCGCTGGAGAAGGAGCACAGCAAGCTCCAGACAGAAACCATCCGCGACGTCCTCACCAGTGCCTATAACCGGCGCTACTTCGAAAAACGGCTGAGCGAAGAGTTCGTCGCCTGTGCGGAACGCAACTATGGCTGGCCGCTGTCCCTGATCTTCATCGATCTGGACAAGTTCAAGGAGGTCAATGACGGCTTCGGCCATCAGGCTGGCGACGCCATACTGAAGACAGTAGCCGACCTGCTCCTGGAGACCACGCGCGATACCGATATCGTGTCCCGCTATGGTGGTGACGAGTTCGTCCTGCTCCTGCCGGGCGTGGACACAGGGCAAGTGAACAGTGTCGCCGACCGCATCTGTGCGGAAGCACGCGCCCGCAAAGCCACCATCGCACAGGGCAAGCAGGTAGGTATCACCCTGTCGCTCGGCGTTGCCACCTGCGATGCGACCAACCAGTTCGAGAGTGCCCAGGCACTGCTGGCAGCCGCCGATTCCGCGCTCTACAACTCGAAGCGCAGCGGACGCGACCGGTACACACTGTACAAGACAGCGGCGGCCTGATCACCGCCGGGAGAAAGCGCTGCGTCAGAGGCCGTAGCGCTTCATCTTTTCGGCGAGCGTGGTGCGCCGCACCTGCAGCTTCTGGGCAGCGTGGGCGATGACACCATTGGCCTCGTGCAATGCGCGTCGTATCAGCGCAACCTCGATCTGTTCAAGGTATTCCTTGAGCGGCAGCCCGGCATCAGGCAGCTCGATATCCTGCGGCTGTGGTCCGGCGGCGCGGGCTGCAGCCACTTCCTGCCGGTCTGATTCACGCAGCGGTGCTGCGGCCGTATAGCGGGTGGGCAGCTGTGGAATATCCACGGCCGTACCCGGATGCAGCACGCACAATCGCTCCAGCAGATTGGAAAGCTCGCGGATATTTCCGGGCCAGGAGTAGTGCTTGAGGATGCGTATGGCGCCCGGTGTGACCTGCACCGGCGCCAGTCCTGCAGCCCGGCAACGCTCGATGATATTGGCGATCAGGTCCGGCAGATCGTCGAGCCGTTCGCGCAGCGGCGGCAGTTCAATCGGGAAAACATTCAACCGGTAATACAGGTCTTCGCGAAAGCTGTCGCTCTTGATCGCCGCCTCCAGGTTGCGGTGCGTGGCGGCGATGATGCGTACATCGCACTCCCGCGGCCGGTTGTTGCCGACCCGCTCGTAAATCCGTTCCTGCAGTACCCGCAGCAGCTTGACCTGCATCGGCAGGCTCATGTCGCCGATCTCGTCCAGGAACAGGGTGCCGCCCTCTGCCGCCTCGAAGCGCCCGATGCGGGCCGAAATGGCGCCGGTAAATGCCCCCTTTTCGTGCCCGAACAGCTCGCTCTCGAGCAGATCGGCGGGAATGGCCCCGCAGTTGACCGGCACGAATGGCTTGTCGGCCCGCGGTGAAAGCTGGTGGACGTAGCGGGCGACCCATTCCTTGCCGGTACCCGACTCGCCAGTCACCAGCACACTGGTGTTGAACGGGGCTACCTGCTCGATCAGCCGCCGTACATTGACCATGCGGGCGCTGTGACCGGTCGGAAAATAAACCGGAGATTTCGCCGGGACCTTGCCCTCTGCGTCCGCCTGAGCGACGGCCTGCGTCATGTCATTCATTCAATTAAACGCGGGATATGGGCCCGGTGCCAAGCCGAATTGGCCGGTATGATCAAGGCTGGTCTGGCCCAAGTCAAACAAAACGCCAATTTTCCGTCGCATCATTGGAGGGCTGCGAAAGGATCGGTTAGAGTTCCCGGCGCATGCCCAGGCACCGCCCCACATCACCCGACCCTGCCCTGCGCAGCAAACTCCCGGAGGTGGGTACCACCATCTTCACCGTGATGTCGCAGCTGGCCGTCGAGTGCGGGGCGCTCAACCTGAGCCAGGGGTCACCCGATTTCCCGCCACCGACCGGCTTGCTCGATCGGGTTGCCCATCACCTTTACGCCAGCAGCAACCAGTACGCACCGATGAGCGGGCTGCCGGCCCTGCGCGAACAGATCGCGATCAAGACGCTGGCCCTGTATGGCCGGCAGATCGATCCGGATACCGAAGTCACGGTGACCTCGGGCGCGACCGAGGCCCTGTTCAGCGCCATCGAGGCCTTCGTGCACCCGGGTGACGAGGTCCTGTGCTTCGATCCGGCCTATGACACCTATGACCCCGCCGTCCGCCTCGCCGGCGGCCGGGCCGTGCATCTGCCGCTGGTACCACCGCTGTTTGGCATCGACTGGGACCAGGTGCGCGCCGCGATCACCCCGCGCACGCGCATGATCATCCTGAACTCGCCGCACAACCCGACCGGCGCAGTGCTGTCTGCGGCCGACATGGCCAGCCTGGAGGCGATCGTCCGCAATACGGGCATCCTGCTGCTCGGCGATGAGGTTTATGAGCACATGGTCTTCGACGGCCGGCGGCACGAGAGCCTGCTGCGTTACCCAACGCTGGCCGAACGCAGCCTGGTGATCTCGTCCTTCGGCAAGACCTGTCACGCAACCGGCTGGAAGATCGGCTACTGCGTGGCTCCGAAGGCACTGATGAGCGAGTTCCGGCGCATCCACCAGTTGGTGCAGTTCTGCGTGGTCACGCCGATGCAGCGGGCGCTGGCGGATTTCCTGGCCAGCGACGCGGATCACTACCTGGGACTGCCGGCCTTCTATCAGCAGAAGCGTGACCAGTTTTGTGCGCTGCTGGCCGGCTCGCGCCTGCGCTATACGCCCTCGGCGGGCACCTACTTCCAGCTGGTCGATTACAGTGCAATCAGCGACGAGGTGGATGTCGGTTATGCACGTCGCCTCACGCAGGAGGCGGGCATTGCCAGCATTCCGGTATCGGTCTTCTGTGCCGTCCCCGGGAACGCACGACTGCTGCGCTTCTGTTTTGCCAAGGATTCATCTACGCTCGAACGCGCCGCAGAGATTCTCTGCCGGCTCTGAAACGGGTTCCCGCCAAATGCATCGCCTGCTTGTATTCCAGCACGTCCCGCACGAAATACTCGGCACGCTCGACCCCCTGCTGCGCGATGCCGGCTTTCGCATTCGTTACCAGAACTTCGGCCGCCAGCCGGATGCCGTACCCGACCTCAGCCGCTATCATGGCCTGATCGTGCTCGGCGGCCCGATGAACTGCGACCAGGTACACCATTACCCGCACCTTGCCGTGGAAATGGCCGCGATTCGTGAGGCGATCGCCGCCCGCAAACCGGTGCTCGGCATTTGCCTGGGCGCGCAACTGCTGGCACGTGCGCTCGGTGCCCACGTGCGGGCCAACCCGGTCAAGGAAATCGGCTGGTACGACGTGCAACCCACAGCCGAGGGGCAGCATGACCCGCTGTTCCGCCACTTCACCGGCACCGAAAAGATCTTCCAGTGGCATGGCGACACCTTTGACATCCCGGACGGTGCGGTCCACCTGGCCTCGTCACCGGACTGCCCGAACCAGGCTTTCCGCTATGGCGACAACGTCTACGGTCTGCAGTTCCATCTGGAAGTCGATGCGCCGATGATCCACCGCTGGCTGCACGCACCGGTGAACCGGCGGGAACTGGATGAGCTGCACGGAAAAATAGATCCGGCACAAATAGAGGTGGAGACGCCGGGCCATATCGAGCAGTCAATGGCGCTGGGGTCGCGGCTGTTTGGCGAGTACCTGCGCCTGTTCCAGAGCCGGCACCGGCGTATCGCCCTGCCCTCGCGCTGAACTGTCAGCCGAGGCGAGACCCGGCCCGGGCTTGACCTTCCCATCATGGGAAGGTTTAGCATGCGCCCATGAATATCAGCCGCGCTGCAGAACTCTCCGGCGTCTCGGCCAAGATGATCCGTCACTATGAAAGTGCCGGGCTGATACCGGCTGCAGGACGCACCGCTGCCGGCTATCGCGTCTATGCGATGGACGATGTGCACCGCCTGGCTTTCATCCGCCGCGCGCGCGCGGTGGGCTTTGGCACTGCCGATATCCGGCAGTTGCTGTCGCTGTGGCAAAACCGGCAACGGCCGGCGCGCGACGTCAAACGGCTGGCCGTCGAACATCTGCAGCAACTGCAGGCGCGGATCGCCGATCTTGAAGCCATCGCCGATACGCTCTCGCACCTGATCGGGCACTGCCAGGGGGACGAGCGGCCCGACTGCCCGATCCTCGATTCGCTGGCCGCCGACAGCCCGGCACCCGCTGCCACCAGCACGAAGCGCAGCAAGAAGGCGAAGTGAACACCAGCCTGCAGACTGGCAGCGATGCAGTGGCAAGGGAACAGTTCAGCTTCCCCATCGAGGGCATGACCTGCAGCAACTGCGCCGGACGCGTGGAAAAGGCCTTGCGCGGGGTGCCCGGCGTCATCGAGGCCAACGTGAATCTGGCCATCGAGCGAGCCGATGTAAAGGCCCGGACCGGCAGCACTGACATTGCGGCACTCGCGGCTGCGGTCAGCGCAGCCGGCTATCGCGCACGGCTCGCGGCACCGACCGTCGACCGGGCCGAAACGGAGATCCTGGAGCGGGAACGCACGCAGTCGCAGCTGCGCCGGGAATTCCTCGTGCTGCTGGTCTCGGCGGC
>JAUPLK010000094.1 GCA_030836925.1 Pseudomonadota bacterium | reverse complement strand
AGAGCCCGACCAGGATCTGGTTCGGCGGGGTCTGCGGCATGCCGAGTGCCTGACGCAGGATCGCCAGCACGATCACGATGCGGGTGAATGAGGTTGCCGCGAGCAGCAGCGAGGGCAGCAGCGTCAGCGCCGTCATCAACAGCAGGATCTGGATGCTGACCGACCAGGTCTTGCCACCATCACTGCTGTCGACCAGCGACAGTGCCGGAATGGCCGGCGCCGAAATGGCCAGTGCAGGCACCAGCAGCAACGCGGCAAGCAGGGTGATGCGGCCGGCGGTGAGCGGAGCAGGAGAGTTCATGACTTGTTTTCCATGAAGCCGGAGAACGCCGTGTTTTCCGGCTGGCCAATGACGTGCAGCGTGCGCAGGCCCGCGGGGCTGATGCCCACGAGTACCTGATCGCTGCCGACCTTCAGCAGCACCACGCGCTCGCGGTTGCCCAGCGACAGGCCGGTGAGGATCTCGATGGCGCCACCGCGTGCGCCGCTGCCGGCGCGGAAGCGCTTCGACACCCAGGCGGTTGCCGCGAGCAGGCCGAGCACGATGGCGAGACCCGCCACCATGCGCAGCGTGGCAGAGGCGATATCGCCAGTCGCGAGACCGCCGGTGGCCACACCGGTTGCCGGCGTGTCAGCCAGTGCCGGCAGTGCCCACAGGACCGCCGTCGTGACGAGGCATATCAGCGTGCGGACCAGCCAAAAGATGTTGCGGAGGAAATGCATTGCAGATGCTCAGCCGTTTGTTCCGACCCGTTTGCCGGGTGGCACCACGTCGGTCAGGCGGATGCCGAACCTGTCATTGACGATCACGATTTCGCCGTGCGCCACGAGGGTGCCATTTACCAGCACGTCGAGCGGTTCGCCGGCGCCACGGTCCAGTTCCACGACCGAACCCTGTGTGAGCCGCAGCAGCCGGCCGACGCTCATCTGCGCGCGTCCGACTTCCAGCGACAGCGTGACCGGGACATCCAGGATGACGTCGATATTCGGCCGCGTGTCATTGCCCGATGCGGCGGCGACAAGGCCGGTGCTGTCGAGCGCCGGGGCCTGAAAAGGCTGTGCCGGTGCCACCGCGGCAGCGGCACTGTCAGAGGTCTTCGCCTCGTCCATATTTCTCTCCTACTGTGATGCGATTGGCTGGTTTGGTGACGCGCACGGCATTGCGTCCCTGGCAGACGCCGAGGGTTCCCTCAATCAGTGCGTTCTCACCCGCATAAAGCGTGACGGTGCCTGGCGCATCGATGGCGATGATGTCGCCGGGCCTGGCCTGGCTGATGTCGCGCAGGATCACCTGCGTGCCGTTGAGTACGGCACGCAGCGATACTGTCGCGTCCTGCACGTCGGTCTTCAACCGGGTCTGCCAGCGCTGCGAGTCAGCCTCGCCCTGGTTCGGCTGGCCGGGATTGCGCAGACGGCGCAGGGGGGCCATGAACGCCTGGGGAAGAACCAGTTCGAACTTCAGTTCATGGCTGCCCAGCATCAGGTCGAATCCGGTGATGCATACGGGCTCGGAATTCGAGGCGATGGCGGCAAACACCGGGCTGATCTCGGTATTGCCAAGCTGGATATCGACCGCCATGTACGGTTTCCAGGCTTCCTTCATGTCCTGGGTGATGGCGGTGACAAACTTGCGCACCAGCCGTGTTTCCATCGGCGTGAAATCAGGCGTGCCCTCGGCGCGTGTGCTCTTGCCATCACCGCCGAAGAAAATGTCGGTAAGGATGAAGACAAAATCCGCGTCCAGGATGATCATGCCCTTGAGTTTCTGCTGCGGCAGTTCCAGTACATTGAGACTGGTGGGTACCGGCAACCGTCTGGCGCAGGCGCCCCAGCGCTCTTCCCGCCAGCCACGCGGCGTCACATCGACCGGGCGGCGGAAAAACCGGCGTGCGGTCATCTTCAGCAGCCCGCCCAGCCGTTCCGAAATTGCCTCCAGTGCCGGTGCACGGTTGGCAACGATGCGCTCCCAGTGATCAGCGTGCAGATCCAGCACGTGACCCTCCGGTGCAGGCCCCTGCGGATCGACGTTGCCAGCACCTTCGCGCAGCGCCTGGGCCTCGTCGTCCGAAATGATTTCCCTGGTATTCATGCGCGAACCGGCCGCCGCTTACTGGACGACGAAGCTCGTGAAGTAGAGGTCTTCCACGCCGGCTTCCCCGGTGTTGACCTTCATGATCTTCTGCACCTCGGCCAGTGCCTGCTTGCGCAGTTTTTCCTTTTCCTCGCGGTTGGTGAGCGAGCTGACGGTCTGGCCGCCCAGCATCATCAGCAGGTTGTTGCGGATCACCGGCATGTGGGATTCAACGGCGGCGATGACTTTTTCATCGCGCGCCATGAGTTCCACGGTGACTTGCAGGAAACGGATGCTGCCCTTGTCTTCCAGGCTGGCGACCAGCGGTGGATCAAAGGCCAGATACTGCGGCGGCGCTTTTTCGATTTTCTCCGCGGGCTTGCCGTCCTTGTCGACGACCACTTCCGGTGCCGGGCAGTTCGGTGTCATCGAGTGCAGGAGTTTGCAGCCGAGGATGGGTCCGGCCAGTTGGGTGATCAGCATCATCACGAACAGGCCGGCGCCGAGGCCAATGGCCTTGATCAGGCCGCCGCTGCCCTTCGCGACTGCGGCGGGATCGGTGCCAGGTGCTGCCTGGGTTTCTTCAGTTGCCATGAGTACGGTTCCGTAATGAGTCCCGGATAACTCATAGCAAGACCCGTGCCATCAGTGGGGCACCATGAAAAATGCATTAGAAACAGTAGCTTGAGATCCATGCTGTGCCTGTCCGAAGCGTCAATGGCTTGACGGCGGGCACTCCGGATCGTCAATTGCTTGGCGGCAGGCTGTTCAGGCCCAGGCGTCGACCAGGCGGCTGGTGGTCGCTCGTGCTGGTGCCAGCGATTCGGGCCGGCCACCCCGCGCTGGCCCGCTGCGCCATGTATTGCCCGGATTGTCCGTCTCGTTGAAGGCCTGCTGCTGGTTCCGTGCACGCTGGTCTGTGCCGGAATCCACCTGGGCATGTGCCAGCCGTATGCCCTGTTCGGCAAACATCTCGCGCAGCTGGGGTAGCGAGGCCTCGATGGCCTCACGGGTCTGGCTGTGCTGCGCGCCAAACCACACCTGTGCTGTGCTGTCGGCAATCTTGATCTCGATGTCGAGCGTACCGAGGCTTTCGGGATGCAGCTTGAGCCGTGCCGAATGCGTGCCAGGGCCGGCCAGTGTGAGCAGGCGGTCACCGAGGCCCGTGGTCCATGCCTGGGCCGGGCCGAGAGGCTGCAGCGGCGGGAAGCCGCCCAGGCTACCGCGCACCATACTGCCGAGGCCGGTGTCCGCAAGCTGCGGGCTGCCGGTGCCGGGCAGCGGGTTCATGCCGTTGCCGTCAATGCGCAACGCGGCCGAGAAGGGCTCGCGGCCGCCATTCTGCGCGAGGTTCTGTACCAGACGCGACAGCTCGCCAGCGGTCAGGCCGGCGGGCGGCTGGAGCGTGTTTCCGGGTTCTGCACCGGGCAGCAGATCGGTGGGACTGTCGGTGCCGGAAACGGGTGCCGCCAGGCCAGCTGTTGCGGTGGCCGACATCGGCATGAAACGTCTGGTCCAGGTGTCGGTTTGTGGTGGCGTTGCGATCGCCATGCTCAGCTCGCGGCTGTGTTCGATGTCTGCCAGTGAAACCCGTGCCGCCGGTGCCGCGGTACCGGCGTCGGTTTCGGCAGCAGGCGGGGTCGCAACGGCCGCTTCGGCCAAGCTCCCGGTGGTCGTGAGCGGCAGACTGCTGCCGCTTGCCGGCAAAGTGCTGCCGGTGACAGGCGAGGAAAGTGCCGCCGTTGCAGGCTGTGGACCCGCTGCCGTGATCGGCAGTGTCGCCGACAAACCGTTGCCATCGGCAAGGGGGTCCGGTACGGGGAGTTCATCGCCGACAGCTTTGTCCAGCAGTGCCACGGAAGCTGTTACTGCCAGAGCTGCGGGCTGCGCACCCTGCAGGAAACCCAGCAGCAATGCGGCAAACGGCCCGGCGCTGCTGTCTGCACTGCTGTCGGATGCAGGTGCAGCGGCCGGCTGGGGCAGGCCAATATCCCGCAACGCCGGTCCGGAGACCGGAGGCCGGAGCAAGCTCGCCGCGAGCGCCGATGCGTCCGCAGGCGGGGCTGTCATGAGACTCAGTTCACTCACTGCAAATGCGTTCTTTTCATCTTGCCTGCGCTAATAAAGCAATCTCCGTGCCAACCATGTCGGCCGGGTTCATGTTTTGCCCTGATTGGCGACCTCGTCGAGGCGCAGCTGTTCGAGGCGGTCGCGTCGCTGCCGCTCCCGCTGCTCGATCCGGTCGGCCAGCTGTTCGAGAGCAAGGCTGCGCGCACGCGCCGCGCGCCATTGCGCAGCGTGCTGGTCAGCCTGATGTCGCTGTGTTTCGACAGTGCCGCGCTGCTCATCCACGGCATCGCGCAGACGCTCCATGAAGCCCCGGTTGCTGCGCAGGGCACCGATGGTCATCGCAGTGTTCTGGGTGCTGCCCGAGTAGTCGGCGAGATAGCTGCGGATCTGTTCCAGCCGCTTCTCGTCGGCGCTGAGCAGCTTGAGCCGTTCGGCGAGCCGCCGTGAGGCCTCGGCTTCGGTGTGCTCGGCGAGTTTCTGCAGGACCTGCATCCGGTTGCGTTTGGCCATGGAGGGGCTTTCCGGGTGGATCTCAGCTGCGTGGGCGAGCGGCGGCATCGGCTGGGTCGTTGTGCAGCAGGGTCTCGAGCTGCGCGATGCTTTCCTCGAAGCTCACCGCCGTCTGGGTGGACTGGCGCAGGAAAGCCTCGATGCGTGGCCACAGGCGGACCGCACGGTCGAGTTGCGGGTCGGAGCCGGCACGGTAGGCGCCGACGGTGATCAGGTCGCGGTTGCGCAGATAGCAGGCGACGATTTCCCGGAACTTCTGCGCGGCACCCAGATGCTGTGGCGAGGTGATGCGGGTCATCGACCGGCTGATCGAAGACTCGATGTTTATCGGCGGATAGATGCCGCTCTCGGCCATGTCCCGCGACAGCATGATGTGCCCGTCGAGAATGGCGCGCGAGGCATCGACGATCGGATCGTTTTCATCGTCGCCTTCGGCGAGCACGGTATAGAAAGCCGTGATCGAGCCACCCCCTTCGGCGCCTGTTCCGGCGCGCTCCACCAGTTGCGGCAGGCGACCGAACACCGAAGGCGGATAGCCCTTGGTCGCGGGCGGTTCGCCGATCGCCAGACCGATCTCGCGCTGTGCCTGGGCGAAGCGGGTCAGTGAATCCATCAGCAGCAGCACCTGGTAGCCACGTTCGCGAAAGTGCTCCGCGATTGCCGTTGCACGCCATGCGCCGTGCAGGCGCAGCAGCGGCGAGCAGTCGGCTGGCGTTGCAACGACGACGGAGCGGGCCAGTCCGGCTGCACCGAGGTTGTCTTCGACAAATTCCTTGACCTCACGGCCGCGTTCGCCGATCAGCCCGACGACGATGACATCCGCGCGGGTGAATCGCGTCATCATGCCGAGCAGGGTGCTTTTACCGACGCCGCTGCCGGCGAACAGGCCGAGGCGCTGGCCGCGACCGACGCTGAACAGGGCATTGATCGAACGCACGCCCACATCGAGCGGCTGATGGATCGGTTGCCGCGAGAGCGGATTGATCGGTTCGGCTTCGAGTCGCGTGCGGCCCTCGCACTGCAGGGGGCCGCGTCCATCGAGCGGATTACCTGCGCCATCGATGACACGGCCGAGCAGGGCATCGCCGACACCGACCTGCGCAACCGTGTGGTGGGGAATCACCCGCGCATTCGGCATGATGCCGGCCATGGTGCTGGTGGGCATCAAAAACAGGCGGTCGCCCGAGAAGCCGACCACCTCAGCCTCCACGGCGCTGCCGCCGTTGCCCTGGATCCGGCAGCGGGCACCGAGCGCCGCCTCGCAGCCGACGGCCTCCAGCGTCAGGCCGGCAACGCGGGCCAGCTTGCCTTCCACGATCATCCTGGGTGCGTGGGCGCGGTTGCGCTGCCAGGACAGGCGGCGTGACCAGCGGTCGCTGCGTTCGGCGGCGAGTCGCACCGCAGGGTGATTAGCCAGCATTGGCACGTTCGTCCTCCAGCAGACCGGCGATGACGCGCGCCAGACGGGTTTCGAGCCGGGCGTCGATCGTCGAGCGCGCCGAGGTGATCAGGCAGCCGCCGCGCTCGAGCAGCGGGTCGCCTTCAAGCCGCCAGGCGCGGTCGGTGGCGGTTTCTGTCAGGCAGGCGCGAACGACTTCGGCATCGTCGGGGTGCAGCCGGACGGTGACGTCACCGGCAGCCAGCGGCAGGGCGGTCAGGCCCTCGCGGATCACGCCGATGATGTGGGCCGGATCAAGGTGGACTTCGCGCCGGATCAGTTGCCGGACGATGGCCTGCACCAGTGCCAGCAGTTCGTCATCGACGCGATGATCAAGGTCTTCCAGCGGACGGGTGAGTGCATCGAGCACCCGTTCGACGGCCGTGATACGCGTGCCCAGTTCGCGGGTACCTGCCTCGATGCCGGCGGCCCGGCCTTCTTCCAGGCCCTGTTGCCAGGCACGCTGCTGGAGCGCGCTGAGGTCGCCATCGTTGTTTCGACGCACGGCGGTTGTGCCGCTCGCTGACGACACATCGGGTGCCTGCCAGGCAACCGATGCGGCAGCCGAGGAACTGCGGATGAGCCTAGA
>JAUPLK010000351.1 GCA_030836925.1 Pseudomonadota bacterium | reverse complement strand
GCCAGCCGGATCGCTTCCTGGCCATCCCTGGCGATCAGCGTCTCGAAGCCGTGGTTCTCAAGCGCACGGGCCAGCACGTGCTGGTCGGTCGGTGAATCATCGGCAATCAGCACCAGTGCCATGGCAACTCTCCAGCAGTGCTGTCAGCGCGCAACCTGGCGCGTGATCGCGCCAAGCAGCTCGTCCTTGGTGAATGGTTTGGTCAGGTAGTGCTCGGAACCGACAATGCGGCCGCGCGCGCGGTCGAACAGGCCGTCCTTGCTCGACAGCATGATCACCGGCGTCTGGCGGAAAGTGCGGTTGTGCTTGATCAGCGAACAGGTCTGATAACCGTCCAGACGCGGCATCATGATGTCGACGAAGATGATGTCGGGGCGGTAATCGGCAATCTTGGCCAGGGCATCGAAACCATCGACGGCGGTATAGACGGTACAGCCCTCCTTGGAGAGCAGGGTCTCGGCGGTGCGCCGGATCGTCTTGCTGTCGTCGATGACGAGCACCTTGAGCCCGTGCAACTCCTGGGCGGCGTTATCCGTCACGTGTATCTCCATGCCAGTGGCCGGCGCCACAGACTGAACTTTTAACATAACCATCACGTGCCGGCCACGCATACCCTGAGGATAAGCAGTGACCCGCCAGCAGTCTGAACGACAAGACGAAGCAGCGAGCCCGAAACACACCCATCGTGATCAGGCCCAAACCCGGCGCCGATGATACTCCGGCCTTTCGTGCCATTTCAGCACGCACACGCCAGAATAGGCACGGCGTCGCAAAAGCTGACGGCAATAACGGCGATTGCGGCGTAACGGATTTTACCTAAGTACGGAGAACAGACATGGCCAATCAGCGCCTGGGCGTAGTGATGGACCCGATCGCCGGGATCGCAGCGGCCAAGGACAGCACGCTGGCGATGCTCATCGAGGCCCAGCGGCGTGGTCATGAGCTCTGGTACTTCGAGCAGGGCGATCTGCGCCTGCGCAATGGTGTGCCACTCGGCACCGGGCGCCGGCTGCGGGTGGCCGACAGCAAGACCGACTGGTACGAGCTGGGTAGTGGCCGCGAGATGCTGCTCGGCGAGCTGGACATGCTGCTGATGCGCAAGGATCCACCCTTCGATACCGAATACATCTACACCACTTATATCCTCGAGCGGGCCGAACAGGCCGGGGTGCTGGTCCTGAACCGCCCGGCCAGCCTGCGCGACATCAACGAAAAGGCTTTCACCGCCTGCTTTCCGCAGTGCTGCCCGGACACCCTGATCACCCGTTCCATGGCCGACATGCGCGCATTCCTCGCCGAGCACCGCAAAATCGTGGTCAAACCGCTGGATGCCATGGGCGGCAGGTCGATCTTCGTGCTCAACCAGGGTGACAACAACGCCAATGTCATTTTCGAGACGCTCACCGACTCCGGCGCCCGCCATGCCGTCACCCAGCGCTACATCCCGGAAATCCTGCAGGGCGACAAGCGCATCATCATGATCGACGGCAAACCGGTGAGCCACGCGCTGGCCCGCATCCCGCCACCGGACGACAACCGCGGCAACCTGGTCATGGGCGCACAGCCCGAGGTCCGGGAACTCACGGACCGTGACCGCTGGATCTGCGCCGAAGTCGGACCGGAACTGCGCAAACGCGGCGTGGTCTTTGCCGGCATCGACGTGATCGGCGACTACCTGACGGAGGTCAATGTCACCAGCCCGACCGGTATCCGCGAGCTGCAGAAACTCGGCGGACTCGATGTCGCCCGCGAACTCTTCGATGTCATCGACCGGCTTTTGCAGTCGCGGGCCTGAGCGCGGCACGGGAGGAACGATGCGCCTCGCCGGCCTGTTGCTGAGCCTGTGCGGAGTGTTCGCCACCGGTGCGCGGGGCGCAGACCCGGCATCAACCGACACGGTCCGCGAGTTCGATGCCTTCGCGAGTCCGGTACGCATCGAAATCGTGGCGGCTGACCCCGTCCGTGCAAATGCCGCAATCGACAGCATCGAGCGTTACTTCCAGACCATCGGCCGCGACTGGTATGCCTTTGGTGATGGCGAACTGGCGCGGGTGAATGCGGCGCTGAGTCGCGGCGAACCGGCAACAGTCTCCACCACGCTGATGCCGCTGATAACGCGCGCCATCGAGTACCAGCAGCGCAGCGCAGGCCTGTTTGATCCCGGCGTCTGCGCCCTGGTGAAGCTCTGGCGCTTCGACCGTGGCGAGAACATCGATCCGGCCGGCACCCCGCCCGCAGCCGACACGATCAACAGACTGCATGACAGCCAGGGCTCGGTGGCCGATCTGCAGATCGAGGCGAATACCCTGCGCAGTCGCCGCCCGCTGTGCATCGATCTGGGCGGTATGGCCAAGGGCACTGCGCTGGAAGGCGCGCGGCAACTGCTCGCACAGCAGGGCATCCACAACGCGCTGGTGGATATCGGCGGCAGCAGCCTGCTCGCCATCGGCATGCGTCCGGCCGGACCGGCACGCCGCTGGCGCATCGGCCTGCTCGACCCCCGCACACGGCAGGTTTACGCTGCGCTGGAACTCGCTGCGGGTGAGGGGGTTTCAACCTCGGGCGACTACGAACGTTCCTATGCCGACGGCG
>JAUPLK010000093.1 GCA_030836925.1 Pseudomonadota bacterium | reverse complement strand
GTGTATTGCGTTTTGCTGCCGTGTGAGCCGCGTGCGGCGCGGGTCCGCCTCAAATGGCGGTCAGGGTCGCGCCCCCGTCACAGCGCAGGGTGGCACCGTTCGTCCCGGAGCTGAGCTGACTGCACAGGTAGACGATCAGGTTGGCGACCTCTTCGGGTTGGAGCAGGCGCTTGATCAGCGAGGTGGCGTGCCCCACCGCCGCGACATGACTGCAGGCCGGGTCGTGGAAATAATCCTGCATGAATTTCGCAAAGGGGATGCCGTGACCTTCGGCCGTACCGCGCAGGATGCGTTCGGTGCGCTCCGTCAGGGTCAGCCCCGCCAGCACGGCATTGACCCTGACCTCGCTGCCTGCTGTCATTTCGGCCAGCCCGCGTGCCAGGGTCAGCTGCGCCATCTTCGCCGCGGAATACGGCACCATGAAGGGCAGCGGCCGCAGCGCCAGGTCGCTGGAGACAAACACGATCCGCCCCCAATCCCTGCGCAGCATACCGGCCAGGTAATGGCTACTGATCGCCGAGGCTGGCGCGAGGTTGTTGTGCAGGACGGTGTCCCAGTCGGCGGCACTGACATCGGCGAGCATCTTTGCGCCGGTATCCGCATAGCAGTTGACGAGGATATCGACTGCCGGCAACTGCGCCAGCAGCCGCGCGACACCGTCATCGGCAGCGAGATCCGCTGCCACGCCATGCAGCTGTGCGCCAGGTACCGCCTGCCGGATGCGCTCCAGCGCATGTTGCAGATTGTCGCCACCGCGCCCGTGCACCCATACGGTCGCACCCTCCTCCGCCAGGAGTTGCGCCGTCGCAAAGCCGATACCCTGCGTGGAGGCCGTTACAAGGGCAATCTTTCCGCCGATTCCCGTCTGCATGGAAATGCTGCCTTGAAAATGGTGCCGGATTTATTTTTCAGTTGAGCCAGCGACTGGCGTCATCGATCAGCTTCTTCATGTCCTGGTTGGTCTGCGGCAGCTTGTCGGCAGGCACATCCAGGTGGTTCAGCGGCACTTCCTGGCGATACTGATCAAACACGGGCTTCACGATCTCGAGCGGATAACGCGGAATCGTGCGGCCCTTGCGAAACTCGGCGATCGGAATCTCCGCCTCGATGATGCCCTCGTTGTTGCTGGGATCCTCGGCCAGCACCTTGCCCATCGGCGCAACGATCAGCGAGCCGCCGCCGAAGCTTGCCGGCACACCCGACTCCGGCGGAAAAGTGATATTGGACATCGCCGAATAGACGTTGTTGTAAAGCGCGATGGCCTGCACGTCGGTCTTCGAGAACAGGGTTGCCGTGCGCAGGATGATCTCGGCGCCGCGCATCGCGTAGGCCGCAAACACGAACGGATCCAGCTGCACGGTGCTGACCACGATGTTGCCAAACTCGGTCTGCAGTACCGGGAACTCCTCTTCGATGCCGTACTTCGCCCGGAACCGGTCACGCACGCCCTCGACTGTCGTGGTTGGAATCTCCTCACCGGGGTTGAGGCGCAGGATATTGCGTGACTTCCAGTAGGCTTTCCGGAGCTTGCCGTCACGGCCGATCACCGGATTGAGACTGAGGATATGGCCCGGCCAGTCCGGGTCCGTCGCATAGCTGCCGAAAACCACATAGGTGTCGCAGGCCTTGGCAAGCTCACCGATCCGTTCGGTCTCCGGACCGGGCACCTGGATGGTGAACTTGAGCTTCTCAGCCCGGGAACCGGCCGAATAACCGGTGAGCGGAAACTCGTTGAACAGGATGATGTCCGGCTTTTTTCCCGTCGTGCAGGCCTGGTTGATCCAGTGCGCCATCCGCTCCACGTTGGTCGCCAGCCCCTCCTTGATCGTCGGGGCCTTTTGCAGATTCAAGGGGGAATGCTGGACGACCTTGATGACGATCACGGGCTTTGCCAGCGGCGCGACCGGGTAGCTGCCGTCCGGCTGCACCAGCACTGGCGTTACCGGTGCTGCCCATGCCGAAAGGCCCAGGCTGCAGCTGATGAGAGCGCCGCAAATGATTGCCTTCACCCTGACCCGCCTCATGACTCTCTCCCCGAAAAGGTGCCGCCTAAAAAGGTGCCGGATTTATTTTCTCAGGACTTGCTGAAACGGCCGATGAACTCCTTGTCCATGCCGTACTCGCGGGCGAGGTCGCCGAAAAATGTGAAGCTGACGGCATCCAGCCCCTTCTCCCGTGCAGCCCGCTCGGTATTGTCGATCACCAGCGTGCGAAAGGCCGGGGGCACATTCATCAGTGCCGCTTCTGCTTCGTCATCCCAAGGCATATTGGTCTTCGCATTGACGCCCTGATAGGCATCGTGCTCGTCCTTGAGCCGACGCATCACGACGTTTGAGGTGTCGCAATAAAAATAATCCAGCCGCCGCTCGTCGCCCAGGCCTATAGGCAGATTCATCGCCTTGATGCGCTCGGCCCGGCTCATCTGCTCCAGACCTTCGTCCATGACGATCGCCTCGATGTTGGCAATGACGATGGCGTTGCTGCGCTCGAGCCGGATGATCTGGTCTGCCGTGCACTCCATGATCTGCGGGCATTCCTCGATACTCGGTGGCCGGACTTTTCGCGACGGAATCGTGGTGAAACTCGTGTGTTCGAGCTCATTGATCCCTGCCGGCCAGAAGCGTGCCGTCGTCATCATGTCTTCGAGGTGATCCCAGCGCGGGCAGTTGATGACGAATTCCTTCGTTTCGCAGATGTTCTGGAAGGTGTGCGTGTCCTGCCGGAAGCCGAGCATCATCTGCGGCTTGAAGTGCATCACGTCCCACTGCATCACGAAGGAATACGGCGCCGCGTTGATGCGACCCTGCTTGTCGAGCGTGGTGATGATGGTCACGAGCTTGGGGAAAACCCAGGCATCGGAGTACCAGAACGGTCGTATCTTGACTTCGGTCTTCATGCTCTCTCCAAAATAAATCCGGCACCTTTTCAGTTACCCTACCACAATGAAAATCCTGGCCATCATCGGCACCCCGACCCGGCAGGCGGGATACACGACGCAGACAGTGGATGCGCTCGCACGAAGCCTGCGCGCACGAGGCCAGGTCGAGATCGAGTCCATTTATCTTGAGGATATGCCCCTGGCCCGCTGCCAGGGCTTCCTCACCTGCGTCAAGCACGGTGAGCACAAATGCCCGGTCGGTCCGCAGATGGCGCCGATCCTGGCGGCGATGCGTGCAGCCGATGGCGTCATCTTTGCCTCGCCGGTGCATTGCTTCAATGTCTCCACCCTGATGAAGAACTTCATCGATCTGCTGGTATACCAGATGCACCGGCCGGAGTTCTTCGGCAAGAAGGCGCTGGTGGTTACCTCTGCTGCAGGCGCCGGCCACAAGGCGGTGCTGAAGTACCTGCGCAAGACTGTCGCCATCTGGGGCTTCGAGGTGGTCGGCCAGCTGGGCACGCATGCCGGCCTGTTCGGAGCGGAGAAATACCAGGCCAGGTTGCAGCAGGCGACCGACAAGGTCGCCGACCGCTTCCTGCATGCGCTGGCACGGACCAGGCTGCCCGAGCCCGGCATCGCCGAACTCATCAACTTCCGCGTATGGCGCTCCGTGGTGAAACGCACGGCAGAGGCCTCACCCTATGACTGGGCGCACTGGCAAAAGGCCGGCTGGCTCGAGCAGGACTACTATTACCCCGCAAAGCCCGGTTTCCTGCCCAGCGCCGCCGCCGGCGCCGTGGAAAAGATCATCGAGCGCACGATCCGCACGGCGGGTGTCAGCCCGCTGACCTGAGCCGGGGCCGCCGGTCGGGGCAAAAGCAGGCCCCGCGGTCAGGTGCCGTCGGCAGTACCGCCAGCAGATGGCAGGAGGTAAGGCTCGACCGTACCGCTCATCGTCCTCGTCAGCGGCTGGCCGCGACGATCCAGCGCCCTGCCCATGGGAATCCGGATCCAGCCTTCACTCACGCAGTATTCCTCCACATCCTGGCGCTCCTTGCCGTTGAAGCGGATGCCGACGCCACGCTCGAGCAGGGCTGCATCGTAGTGGGGACTGCGGGGATTGGTGCTCAGGCGGTCGGGCATTGCTTCGGTCACGGCTGGCTCCAGGGTTGTCGATCGGGGTGCATGTGCGTCAACGCTATTGTATGCGCGGTCAGCGACGCAATGCGCTCAGCCCGGCGTGCGCCAGACCTCCCGGTAATCGTAGTCGGTATCCAGCGCGAGATTGAGGCGGTTGTAGGCGGCGAAATCGCTGACCAGGTGCACGAGTTGCACGACCCCCTTGTCGGTGAGTCCGCAGGCGCGCAGCCCGTCGACATCGGCATCGGTGATGCTCTTCGCGTCTGCATTCACCTTGAGCGCAAAATCGAGCAGCGTCCGCAGGCGTTGGTCATCGACGACTTCGACACCATCGCTGGCCAGCTGCCGGACATAGTCCTCGCCGGTACCGAGCCCGTAGTTCAAAATCGTGCAGAACGCAGCCGTGCAGTAGGGACAACCGTTGGCTCTCGAGACCAGGATGCCGATGTGCTGGATTTCGGGCAGCGAGAGTTCTCCCTGCTCCCAGAGCACACGCGTAGCGCCGAGCTTGGCCTTGAGGAACTCGGGAAAGTTCATCTCCACGTAAAAGTGGTTGGGCACCGCGCCCTCGACGCGGGTGACCCAGCTGAAGATTTCGCGGATTACGGGATCGTCGACCTGTTCAGGCCGGATGATGGCAACTCGGGCCATGACACAACTCCTCTTGACGTGACAACGTTGCGGCGGCGGCTTCAATCAATTCAGTGCCGGATCGGCGCGCAGCTCTTCCACCATAAAGTCGACAAGCGCTCTCACCTTGGCGATGGCGTATCGGCCTTCGCTGTGCACAATATGGACCGGAAGTGGCTTCAGCTCATATTCGCTGAGAATGATCTTCAGTTTTCCCTCGACCAGTTCTGGCGCGATCTGGTACGAGAGCAGGTTTGAAATACCGAGTCCGGCCACAGCAGCAGCGATGGCTGACGAGTTATCAGTCACCACAAGCCTGGGTCTTGGTTTGACCACTTGCGGAACGCCCTTGTTCAGAATCCGTATATCCGAATACGGGCTGAGGCCAGTCGGGATAATCACATCATGCCTGGACAGTTCCTCCGGAGACTGGGGCATGCCATGGGCAGACAAGTACGCGGGCGACGCACAAATGACCCGACGCACGGAGCCAACTCTTATCGCCTTGTAGCTTGAATCAGGCAGTTCGCCAATGCGAACGGCAACGTCGATACCTTCTTCCAGGAGATTGACGATCCGGTCGACAAACAGGGCATACACTTCAACATCAGGACAGCGGGTCATGTACTCAGTGATGCACGGCGTGACAAATAGCCGGCCAAACAGTACTGACGCTGTCAGCGCGACACGCCCGCGCGGCTCGGTACTGAATCCCGCCGCTGCCTGATCAGCTTCGTCGGCTGCCGCAATGACCCGTCGGCAATCTTCCAGGTAGCGCTGTCCCGCTTCCGTCACGCGCACGAAGCGCGTTGTGCGATTCAGCAACTTGACGCCCAGATGGCGCTCAAGATCGGCTACCGCGCGCGTCACAGATGGTGCAGAAAGCTTCAGGCGTCGGGCGCCTCCTGCAAACCCGCCTTCCTCGGCAACTGCGACGAACACCGCCATCACGTGTAGTCGGTCCATGAGTAACCTTAACCTTCGCAATCGTCGACTGTATACCGGCCGAGCCTGGCGGTCTCACTGTTCCTCCAGGTAAAACAGTGTCTTGTCGCGGACGGGGCTTCTAAAGGCGGGTCGCCGGGACCAAAGTTCACCCACCAGATAACCCAGAGGAACACCGCCATGACCACCAAACCCGTTACCCCCATCAAGCTCTACCGCTTCCCGCTCTCCGGTCACTCCCACCGGGCCGAGCTGCTGCTCTCCCTGCTGAGCCTGCCGACGCAGCTCATTGAAGTGGACCTGCGCAAAGGTGCTCACAAGCAGCCGGACTTCCTGAAGCTCAATACCTTCGGCCAGGTGCCGGTACTGGACGACAACGGCACGGTTATCGCCGACTCCAACGCCATCCTCGTCTATCTCGCCCGGCGTTACGGTGGCGAGAGCTGGTTGCCCGCTGACCCTGTGGGCGCGGCCGCCGTCCAGCGCTGGCTGTCGGTGGCCGCCGGCCCGATTGCCTTCGGCCCTGCCACTGCACGCCTGATCACGGTGTTTGGCGCCCGGCACAACGCCGAAGAAGTCATCGGCCGTGCCCACGCCCTGCTGAAGGTCATGAATGCAGAGCTTGCCGACCGACCGTTCCTGGTGGGCGGGGCACCGACCATCGCTGATGTGGCCGGCTACACCTACATTGCCCACGCGCCCGAGGGCAACGTGGCGCTCACTGACTACCCCCACGTGCGGGCCTGGCTGGCCCGCATCGAGGCCCTGCCCGGCTTCGTGCCGATGCAGAAGACCGCAGCCGGCCTCGCGGCCTGATCACCATGGCGACGGAGCCGGAAGCCGGGAGTTCGCCCTGGCACGCGGGCGAATCCCGGTTGCAGCAGCGCCTCGGGGTGGCCGAACGCATGGCGGTGTTCGGGCGGAAAGTCATCCGCAACTATCTCCCCGACCAGCACCGGACGTTCTACGGTCAGCTGCCCTTCCTGCTGGTGGGCGTCGTGGATGCGCACGGCAACCCCTGGGCCACGGTGCTCGAGGGGCGACCGGGCTTCCTGTCGTCGCCGGATCCAAAGGCGCTGCGCATCAGCGC
>JAUPLK010000092.1 GCA_030836925.1 Pseudomonadota bacterium | reverse complement strand
ATTTCTGCTTGGCACACCGGTGGCCGGCACGGGATTCCGCAAGGATCGCTGGGACTACATGTACTACCTCAGGCCGGGCAAGAGCCGCACAGCCCTGCAGCACTGGGTGATCGTCTGGTTCGAGGAGGACCCGGTGACCAGGATCGACCAGGACGTGCCAGTCGACAGACCCTCCTGATGCGCGTCAGCGACAGGAGCGGCCGAGCACCGTACCCTGCGCGACCGCTTCCCGGCGCGCCGTGCGCGGGTCCTTGTACAGGGGGCGATACACTTCCAACCGGTCGCCGGCCTGGAGCTCGCGCTCGCCGCTGATCTCCCGTCCGTAGATGCCCAGTGCACAGCGCTCGAGGTCGAGCCCTGCAAACTGCGCACCGATGCCCGACAGCTTCAGCGCGTCACGCGCCCGTGTACCCACGGGGACGCTCAGTACCCTGACCACCTGCAACTCCGGCCGTGCACAGGCTACCTCCACCTCGATCAGCTCAGCCATAGAGTTTTCTGGCCCGGCTGACAAAGGCATCGACCAGTCCGCCGCAGGTCAGTTCAAAGGCCGGCCCGAGCAGCAGATCGCGCGTGCTGCTGGCAAACTCGAAGCGCACCCGCAGCTCGATGCGACAACCCTGCTCACCGAGCGGCACCAGCGTCCACTTACCGTGCAGGCTGCTGAACGGCCCATCGACCAGCTCCATGCTCATGCCGCGCGGCGGATCGAGCACATTGCGCGTGGTGAAGGTGGCGTTGAAGGGCCCCTTGGACAGCGACAGGCTGGCCAGCACGGAGTCGGCCGCGCGCTCCAGCACCGAGCTGCCCGTGCAACCGGGCAGAAACTGCGGATAGGCCTCGAGATCGGAGACCAGTGCATACATGGCCGGCGCCGGATACGGCACGATGGCACTGCGGTGAACTTCACGCATGTGGAACGATTTCGCTTTCGCTGTGAGTACAAACTTGGCAGGATTGTTGCCGAACTGCGCCTCGCCGACAATTGACCCATGAAAGCAGCCAAGTCCAGCAAGCCGGCCAACAGCGCCGGCAGCAGCCTGATCGTCGAAAACCGCAAGGCGCGCTTCGACTATTTCATCGAAGACCAGATCGAGGCCGGCATCGCGCTGACCGGCTGGGAAGTCAAGGCACTGCGTGCCGCGCGCGGCAACCTGAAAGAGTCCTACGCCATCTTCCGCGACAACGAGGTGTGGCTGCTCGGCGCCAACATCGCACCCCTGCCCTCGGCCTCCACGCATGTGGATCCCGACCCCGTGCGCCTGCGCAAGCTGCTGCTCCACCGCCGCGAGATCGACCGGCTGCGCAGCAACGTCGAGCGCGACGGCTACACCCTGGTGCCGCTCGCCATGCGCTGGGACAAGGGCAAGGTCAAGGTCACGCTGGGGCTCGCCAAAGGCAAGAAAAACCAGGACAAGCGCGAGACCATCAAGGACCGCGACTGGCAACGCCAGAAGAGCCGGCTGCTGCGCCGCGGGTAGGCGCGGCCGTAGGAGCGCCTTCAGGCGCGATCCCTGCCCTCAGCCGGACCCAGTCCCTTGCCTTCCCCTCCTCCCGCCCCAATAATCCCCTCACTTGGGGGCGACATGGTTTCGACGTGGGTTACAAACCTCTGGGTGCATGCCGAGGTGCAGATCACCTCGTAAATCCATCTGCAAACCTTATAGTTGCCAACGACGACAACTACGCTCTCGCTGCTTAAAAACCAGCGCTAGAGCCTTCTGACCGGGTCCGTGCTTGTGCGGTCCGGAGCCAGGAGTCATTCAACACAAGCTCGCCCGAGGGTTCGTCCAGGACCCGACGGTTAACGCCCACCACTGGACTGGCTGTCGGTTGTCCCTGTCCGTCGGGTAGCTGCCAGCAAGACAAAAGGCGGAATACGCATGTAGATCCTTGAGCAGCGGACTTGCGGACGCGGGTTCGATTCCCGCCGCCTCCACCACTCCAAAGGTCCCGGCAAACCGGCCGGGACCGCTCAGAGCCCCGGCCTGAACACCATCAGCCAGAAGATCGCCAGCACACCGGCGAATGAACCCAGGGCCAGACGCTGCCAGCGACGAGCCAGGGCATGGAATTGCGGCGTGGGCAGCGTCGGCAGCTCAGCCACCAGCGCACGCAGCTTCAGCTCGGCCTTCACCAGGTACACCCAGCACATGCCGGCAAGGATGTAGAGCGTCGCCACTGCAACGAACCAGCGCGAGTTCAGCGCGTAGTTCAGTTGCAACATCAGCAGGTAGCCCGTCAAGGGCTGCAGGATTGCGACCGGCGCCGCGATGAACCACTCGGCCCGCACCGCATTGCGGGTGGTGACAGCGATCGCTGCCACGTCGGCCGAGCGCAGCGCCGCGCGCATGAACCAGAATGCACCGACACCCACGCCGAACATCAGCGCGGAGCTGACGACATGGACAAGACGAATCAGTTCGACCGGCATGGCTGCCAGTATAGGAACAATGCCGCCTGTCGACACGAGCATGGGTACACTGGACAGACAGACCCGATTCCCTCGATTGCAACGGAGATGAACATGCCATCAATGACCCGACGAGCCGCCCTTGGCGGCGCGGCAGGACTCGGCACACTGGCGCTGGCACCGACAATCGCGCAGAACGCGACCGCTGCCGTCCCGAAGGACTTCAACCTGGCTGACCCGCTCACGACCCTGCGCACTCACGTCAAGATGGTGGGCAGCCTGGGCACGGAGATCGTGTACAGCTTCTTCCGGCTGAATCTCTACGGCGACCTCGGCACCGGCAACTTCGTCCCGCTGTTCACGATGAACAACATCCTGGTCGACTACTGGGAAGCGAAGGGCAACGACCGCCACGAAATGCGCAAGTACGAGGTCGGCTTTTACACGAAGCTCGACAGCCATGAACCACTGGAGTATTTCGACAACCCGGTAACCGGTGAGCGCCGCAACATCCATCACTTCCGGCTCGGCCCGGTACCGCGTATCTACACGCCGGAGGGCATTACGGTCATGGGCTTTCACCCGAACCCGCTGCCGCTCGAACTGATAGGGGACCGGGTGTTTCTGGCCACGCAGTCCATCGAGAGCAGGCCCGACATGGCAAGGCCGGGCGAGACCACCCATGTGAATTCCTTCATGACCTACTCGGCATTGTTGGGCGATGTGGCGAATCCGCGGGTCAACTCCGCACCCGTTCACGCCCAACTGCAGAACAAGAACCGCTGGCAGCCGTGGATGGGCATGGGCGATCGCCCGGGCGGCACCGTCGTGCGCGGCTTCGGCACAAAGATCGCCGGGCTGGATGCCTTGCCAGCCGATGTGATGGCCGGCGTGCGGCGCTTCGTGCCGGAGATACTCGACACGAAGAACTGGAAGGAATTCATGTTCGAAGATACGGAGTATCTGCGCGAGCGCGCCTCAGACGCGTCCCCGGCTCGCGGAAAATAAATCCGGCACCTTTTTGTCAGCAGCAGGCGCCTGGCGCGTCGGGGGCTGGGCCGGTATCAAAGGGGATTGAGGTGCCGCAGCCGGCAAACAGGCCGAAGTGCTGAGAGAAGTCACCGATGAAGTCGAAGTGCGGCGCAAAGCGCGTTTCGCGCAACATGCGGTAGGTGTTGCCGCAGACCGGAAATACACGACCGGTGTCGATCGCGTGATGTTTGTCGAGGTCGAAGCACAGGGGCTGCTCGGGCACCGTGCCGCGATAGACCACGGCCTGGCCATGATCCTCGCAGGCATCTTCCAGCCCGGCGAGCTTGAACAGCCGGTACGTCGCCGAATAAAAGCGGATGTTGCCCACCCGCGCAGCGAGCTCCTTGTCCGTGACCGCCAGCGGCTGGTCGGTGAGCAGGCGCGAATCGGCAAAGCCGGCCTGCCGTGACAGACGCAGGAAATCGTTCCAGTAGAGGGCGCCACCCAGGCACTCGCCATAGAGCACCGGATCGTTGCGCACCACCTCGGGTACACGCCGGTCGGCGTAGACATCCGAGAAATAAAATTCGCCGCCAGGCTTCAGCAAGCGCTGCACACCAGCGAGCACGGCAGGCTTGTCCGGCGAGAGGTTCACCACGCAGTTGGAGACGATCACGTCAAAGCTTTCCGGCACGAGATCGAGTTCATCCAGACGCTCGATGTAGCCCTGGAGAAAACGCAGGTTGTCATAGCCAAACTGGTCGACATGCCACTGGCGATGGCCTTCGGCGATTGCCAGCTGCTCGGCAGTCATGTCCACACCGACCACGCCGCCACCCGGCCCTGCCAACTGCGCCAGCGCGTAGGCATCACGTCCCGACCCGCAGCCCAGGTCGAGTATCCGGCACCCCTGGAGCAACGGCGGACACACCAGCCCACAGCCGTAATAGCGGTTCAGCACCTCCGGGTGGATGCGCGCCAGCAAGGGCTTGAGCCAGCCCGGCACCTGGCTGGTGTCACAGCAGGCCGTGGTCTTGAGATCCGCACTGCCCTGCAGTTGCTTGCCGTAGTAGTCCTTGACGATGTCGTACATATGAAGCCTCTCACTACAGACGCCGCTTCCGGCCGGAAAATAAATCCGGCACCTTTTTCGCGCTGACCAGGGCGGTGCCGAGCAGGATCACGCTGCAACCAGCCAGCATGGAGAGCGTCACCACCTCGCCCAGGATCAGCGCGCCCCACAACATGCCGAATACCGGGATCAGGAATGCCACCGCCATGGCGCGCGTCGGGCCGGCACGCACCACCAGCCTGAAGTAGTAGATATTGGGGATGCTGGTGCAAAAGATGGCCAGCATGACGACAGCTGCCCAGGACTGCATTGAGGGCATGCGGTCGGGAATCTGCCAGATGGCGAGCGGCAACAGCCACAAGGCCGCAAAGATCAGGCTGCCGCCGGTGGTCACCCACGCATGCACGCCGGCCAGCCGGGTTTTCACGAAGTTTGCCGACACGCCATACAGGAAGCTGGCCAGAAAAGCGCCCGCCGTCGCCAGCACCGCACCACTCTGGGTGGCGGGCACACCACCCACCAGCAGCACCACACCTGCGAATCCGGTCACCAGGCCGATGACCGCAAGCCAGCCCGGACGCTCCTTCATCCATAGCCAGGCGACGAAGGCAGCAAACAGTGGCGCAGTTGCATTGATGATTGAAGCGAAACCAGCGGTGACAAACAGTGTCACCCAGGCAAAAAGCGTGAATGGAAGTGCGGCATTGATCGCCCCGAGTACCATCAACCGCAACCAGTTCTGCCGGAACTGTTCGCGCCATTCCGGATTGCGGAGGATGCCTGGCAGCAGCACCAGGCCAGCGATCGTCACCCGTAATCCAATCAGGGAGATGGCACCGAACTCCCCGACGGTCATGCGCAGAAAAAGGAAGGAGCCGCCCCAGGCGGCGGCCATGAGAATGACTTGCAGGAACTCTGTGGGCGACATGCGAGGCAGGGCCGTGGGGATGCCCGGTGATAGTAGCCGGTCGGAGCAAGGCCGGCCATGATGCTTCGGCAGATGCGTGGCATACTGTCGCCAATCGTCGCCAACATTGACAGTGGCGGCTTGTTCAGCTGTTCCGGATGATTTGCCGTGGCCCGCACCTCCCGAAGTACCGACACGCCTGCCCGCCTCAGCAAGGCCGAACGCGCCTGGCTACTGAAGTCGGCCACCTATGCATCGGTACTCGTCGCCTGCAGTCTCGTGGTCGGCAAAATCTGGGCGTGGCAGGCCACCGACTCCGTTTCGATACTGAGTTCCCTCGCGGACTCGGTACTCGACGTCCTGGCCTCGCTGCTGACCTTCTGGGCCATCCGCTATTCACTCGAACCCCCCGACCGGGAGCACCGCTTCGGGCACGGCAAGTCGGAGGGGCTCGCTGCCCTGCTGCAGGCACTGATCATCTGCGGCTCCGGCGTATTCGTCTGTTACGAGGCCATCCAGCGCCTGATGGCTCCGGCACCGATCGCAAAGCCCGGCGCTGGCATCGCGGTATTGGCGGCTTCGACCCTGGCCACAGTCGCATTGGTGTTTTACCAGCACTACGTCAAACGCAAGACGGGCTCGCTGGCCATTTCCGCCGATGCGATGCATTACAAGACTGACGTACTGGTGAATGTCGTCGTGGCGGCTGCAGTGGCCGGAACCGCGATGACCGGACTGAGCTGGCTGGACCCACTGGTGGGCGGTGCGGTTGCCCTCTACCTGGTCCTGGGCGCATGGAACATCGCAATGCACTCGCTGGACGTGCTGCTCGACCGCGAGATTCCCGAAGTCGACCGTCGCCGCATCCGCGATATTGCCAAAGCCCATCCGGAAGTCCTTGGTTTTCACGACCTGCGCACCCGTTTCAGTGGCTCCGGTTACATCGTTCAGTTTCACCTCGAGCTTGACGCCGGCACTTCACTCCACGACACGCACGAGATCCTCGACCAGGTGGAAGCGGAGATCTGGAAGGTGTATCCCGACTGCGAGATCATCATCCACCCCGACCCGCTGGGTTTTGCCGAGCGGCGCGACAGTTTTGAAAAGCCGGCGGCGATCCTTGCCAGTTCGGGTGGCTAGCCGGCACACCATGCCAGCAGCTCGTCTCGCTGCGGCCATACCCTGCCTGCTGCTGGCGTCTGGCTGCAGCCAGTCACTCGTCATCCCGGATCGCGTCCCTGAACCCCTGGTTCAATCACTGCCGCTGCGCGCCGGGCTCTACTACACCCCGGCCTTCTCGGCATACCGCCATAGCGCAGACCAGGA
>JAUPLK010000091.1 GCA_030836925.1 Pseudomonadota bacterium | reverse complement strand
CAAGGTGTCTCCAGCATCACGCTCCGCCAGGGTCTCGCCGACGCACAGAATCGGCCTGAGGCCGCCTCGCAGCGCAGCCGAAACCTTGACGGCGGTCAACTCATCCGTCTCGCCATAGAAGGCCCGGCGCTCTGAATGACCGATGATCACAAACTCACAACCGACATCACGCAACATGCCGGCCGCAATCTCACCGGTAAACGCGCCGGATTCCTCTGTCGCTACATTCTGGGCACCGAGCCGGATAACGCTATCGTGGATAGCCGCAGAGACATCGGACAGATAGACGTACGGCGGACACACGACCACGTCGGTTCCGGACTCGGCCAGCAAGCCAGCCCGCAGGGCACTGATCAGGGGCGTGTTTGCGGCACGACTGCCGTTGAGCTTCCAGTTACCGGCAACGAGGGGCCGTCGATTTGACATGCGAGACTCCGGGGCGACCGGTACACAATCCAGTGTGCGGCCCGTAAAAGACGGCGCAGGTTAGCCTCAGCTCCGCCGGAAATCAATGCAGATCAGGCATTTGCCGCCTGACGCACGGCCTCTGCCAGGGCTTCGGTGAGGCTATCAACCTCGCCACGGTCATCGCCCTCAACCATCACCCGCACCACCGGTTCAGTACCGGAAGCGCGCAGAACCACCCGCCCGCGCCCGCCCAGCTGCTGTTGCGCCTTGAGCACCGCAGCCTGCACTGGCGCCGAGGCATCCAGATCCAGCTTTCTGGCCACACGGACGTTGACCAGTTTCTGCGGATAGAGCGGCATGCCGGCAACCAGATCAGCCAGTCGTGCGCCGGTCTTCTTGACCACACTCAGCACCTGCAGCGCACTGATCAGACCATCGCCAGTCGTGGTCTTGTCCAGGCAAAGCAGGTGTCCGGAGGTCTCACCGCCCAGCCGCCCGCCCTTCTCGCGCAGCAGTTCAAGCACATAGCGATCGCCGACTTTCGCGCGCAGGAATTCAATGCCGAGCTCATTCAGACCACGCTCAAGTCCGAAATTGCTCATCAGGGTTCCGACCACCGGCCCCTGCAACTCACCGCTCTTCTGCCACGCGGTGGCCAGCACCCACAGCAGCTGGTCACCATCGACCAGTGCACCGGTGTGATCGGCCATCAGC
Source organism: Pseudomonadota bacterium (assembly GCA_030836925.1). Classification (GTDB taxonomy): domain Bacteria; phylum Pseudomonadota; class Gammaproteobacteria; order Steroidobacterales; genus SHZI01. Next base: position 5,582 of record JAUPLK010000091.1, on the reverse strand, counting down.
AGGCGGTCGCCATCACCATCGAGCGCAACGCCAAGATCCGCACGCACCCCGGTCGTCGTCAATTGCAGCAATTGCGGCTTCATCGAGCCACAGCCGTCATTGATGTTCCGGCCGTTCGGCGAGCAGCCAATGGGCACGATCTCTGCGCCGAGTTCGGTCAGCACCCGCGGCGCCACCTTGTAGGCTGCGCCGTGTGAACAATCGACAACGATCTTCAGTCCATCCAGCCGCAGCTCGGGCGGAACCGTCGAGATACAGAAGTTCTGGTAGGACTGCAGCGCATTGTCGACCCGCTTGGCCCGGCCCAGCTGGCTGGATTCCCGCGTGACAGCCGGCGATTCCAGACGCGCTTCAATCGCTGCCTCGATGGCGTCGGAAAGTTTGCCGCCTTCCCGGTCAAAGAACTTGATGCCGTTGTCCTGATAAGGATTGTGCGACGCGCTGATCACCACACCGAGATCAGCACCCAGCGTCCGGGTGAGATAGGCGATACCGGGCGTGGGCAGAGGCCCGACCAGCATCACATCCATGCCCGCGGCGACAAAGCCTGCCTCGAGGGCAGATTCGAACATGTAGCCTGAGACCCGCGTGTCCTTGCCAATCAGTACCTTGCCACCTTGCGGCGCCAGCACGTGGGCAGCCGCACTGGCCAGGCGCAGCGCAAACTCGGCTGTCATCGGATACTCGCCAACCTGGCCCCGTATTCCGTCGGTACCAAACAGTTTTCTGCTCACTCGAATACTCCAGTTCTGCCCATGGCCGTTTTTCAGACGCTTGGCCGGGAACCACCAACCGCATCCAGTGTGCGGAACACATCCAGTGTCGCCGCCACATCATGGACCCTGACGATGCTTGCACCGCGTTGCCGCGCTGCGACCGCCAGCGCGAGACTGCCCGGAAGACGATCTTCGGCGGACCTGCCCAGCAGTTCGCCCAGCATGCTCTTGCGGGATAGACCGACCAGAACCGGGAAACCCGTCGCAACGAGTACATCCAGCCCGCGCAGCAGACTGAGATTGTGCTCAAGGCTTTTTCCGAATCCGAAGCCCGGATCGATTATAAGGCAATCGTGCGCCAATCCTGCCGCCATGCATTCAGCGGCTCGCTGCAGCAGGAGATCCTTCACCTCGGCCACCACATCTGCATAGCGGGGCTGAAGCTGCATGGTCTGCGGATCGCCCTGCATGTGCATCAGGCACACCGGAACTCCAGCCGCCACCGCTGCTGCCAGCGCTCCTGGCCGGTGCAGCGCGCTGACATCATTGATCATGTCGGCACCTGCAGCGACAGCAGCCTGCATGACCTCGGCGCTGCTGGTATCGACAGAAATGGGGATATTGCTGAGCTGGCGCAGCTTCTCCATGACCGGAATGATCCGCTCCAGTTCTGCTGCCACGCCGGGCGACGCGGCGCCGGGCCGCGTGGACTCCCCACCGATATCGAGGATGTCAGCGCCTTCAGCAATGAGCTTCAGTCCATGCGCGACAGCCGCATCGGTTTGACGGTAGCGGCCACCGTCCCAGAATGAATCGGGAGTGACGTTGAGCACGCCCATGATGAGACAGCGACGGCCCACACGGCGCGTGTCTGCAAGAAGGGAAATCATCCGGCGCAGTGTCTGACCTGAAACAAAGGCCGGATGAATTATAGGCGGGCGGTCCCTGCTGCTGCTCAGCTCTGGGTCCGGTGCTGGCTGGCTGGCTCGCCGAGACCCGGCTCATCGCCCTTGCTGCCGCCACCACCTGAAACCGTGGCCGGAGCACCCGGGCCACCGCTGCTGCTGTCCCAGCCTTCCGGCGGACGTGGCTCACGACCGGCCATGATGTCCCTGATCTGGGTCTCGTCAATCGTCTCGAACTTCATGAGCGCAGCCGACATGGCATGCAGCTTGTCCATGTTGCTGGTGAGAATCCCCGATGCCAGCCGGTAATTGGAATCGATGATCTTGCGCACCTCTTCATCAATGGCATGGATCGTGACATCCGACACCTGCTTGTGGCTGGTGACGCTGCGCCCGAGGAACACCTCGCCGTCTTCTTCCGTATAGGTCAATGGCCCGAGCCGCTCGGACAGTCCCCACTTGGTGACCATGTTGCGGGCGATATCCGTGGCGCGTTCGATGTCGTTAGAGGCACCCGTGGTCACCGCGTCATTGCCGAACACCAGTTCCTCGGCAATACGACCACCGAAGAGGCTCGCAATCTGGCTGTTGAGCCGCCGCTTGCTGTAGCTGTAGCGGTCCTCCTCGGGAAGGAACATCGTGACGCCGAGTGCACGTCCGCGCGGAATGATGCTGACCTTGTAGACGGGATCGTGATCGGGAACCGAGAGGCCGACGATCGCATGACCAGCCTCATGGTAAGCCGTCAGACGACGCTCGGATTCGCTCATCACCATCGAGCGCCGTTCGGCGCCCATCATGATCTTGTCCTTGGCCTTTTCGAACTCGTCCATGGTCACCGTGCGCCGGTTGGCCCGTGCCGCAAACAACGCCGCCTCGTTGACCAGGTTGGCGAGATCGGCACCGGAAAAGCCCGGTGTACCCCGAGCGATGACGCCCGGACGTACGTCGTCCGACAACGGCACCTTGCGCATGTGGACTTTCAGGATCTGTTCGCGCCCACGCACATCGGGCAGCGGCACCACGACCTGGCGGTCAAAACGGCCCGGCCGGAGCAGGGCTGGATCCAGCACATCGGGACGGTTGGTCGCCGCGATGACGATGATGCCCTCGCTGCCCTCGAAGCCGTCCATCTCGACCAGCAACTGGTTGAGTGTCTGTTCACGCTCGTCGTGACCGCCACCGAGGCCCGCACCACGATGCCGGCCCACGGCATCGATTTCATCGATGAATATGATGCACGGGGCGTGTTTCTTGGCCTGCTCGAACATGTCCCGTACCCGGGACGCGCCGACGCCGACAAACATCTCGACGAAATCCGAACCCGAGATGGTGAAGAACGGCACCTTGGCCTCACCCGCGATGGCTCGCGCGAGCAGGGTTTTGCCGGTACCCGGCGAACCGACCATCAGCACGCCTTTGGGGATCTTGCCGCCGAGACGCTGGAACTTGGCCGGATCCTTCAGGAATTCGACGATCTCGACGACTTCGTTCTTGGCTTCCTCGACTCCGGCAACGTCGACAAAGGTGACTTTCACCTGATCTTCGCTGAGCAGGCGGGCGCGGCTTTTTCCAAACGACATGGCTCCGCGACCGCCGCCGCCCCCCTGCATCTGGCGCATGAAGTAGACCCATACGCCAATCAACAGGAGAACCGGAAAGGAATTGATGAACAGACTGACGAGGATGCTCTGGGTCTTTGGCGCCGAGGCGCTGATGCGCACGTTGTTCCTCTTGAGCTCGCCGATCAGGGCCGTGTTGTCGGTCTCCGGGCTGTAGGTCGTAAACCTGTCGCCGGTACCCTTGAAGCCCTTGATCGTGTCCCCTTCAAAGACCACCTGATCCACCTGACCTGCACTGACCAGATCGAGAAACTCGGAATATTCCAGCGTATCGGTCTGGCGGCTGCCGGTGCTGAAGCTCTGAAAGACCGTCAGCAACACGATCGCGATGACGATCCAGAGGATGATGTTCTTGGCTAGATCATTGAGCACGTGGGTGGCCCTCTTGGAAATCAGGCCGCCAAAATTCTGGCGGGACTATGTTTAGACCCTACTACAACCGAAAGTTTCTTGCTACCAGATACGTCTCCCGGTTTCCGGACCGGGACGCTGGCGGTTTTCTCATGCGAACCGACTCAAAGCGTGCGCGGACCGCATCGATGTACTCCTGGAAGCCCTCGCCCTGAAACAGCTTTACCACCATATGGCCACCTCCCCGCAGGACCTGACCCGCAAAGTCGAGCGCCAGCTCGGCCAGATACATGCTGCGTGGCTGGTCCACCGAGCGCATGCCACTCATATTGGGTGCCAGATCAGACAAAACAAGGTCTACGCGGGCCGGCCCCAGTGTAGCGAGCAGCGCCTCAAGTGTTTTTTCGTCGCGGAAATCACCCTGCAGAACCTCAACACCTGGCAGCGGTGGCATTTCGAGCAGGTCAAGCGCAACGACTCTCCCCCGCGGGCCGACGACCGAAGCTGCAAACTGGCTCCATGCCCCGGGCGCGGCACCGAGATCGACAACCACATCGCCGGCTGCCATGAGCTTTTCGACGCGCTGCAACTCGGACAGCTTGAAAATCGCCCGGGAGCGCCAGCCCTCTGCATGCGCCTTGCGCACGAAGGGGTCGCGCGCCTGCCTCTGCTTCCAGCGTGCGCTAGAGGTGCTCTTGGCCACCTGACACCGCAGTACAGCACATATTCACAGGTACTCGATCCGCATGATCTCGTAGTTTCTCTCACCGCCCGGCGCGATCATCGACACCAGGTCGCCTTCCATGCGCCCGATGAGGGCCCGCGCCAGCGGTGAGGTGATGGAAATCAGACCACTCTTCATGTCTGCTTCATATTCGCCGACGATCCGATAACGGATTTCCCGCCCATCGTCCTCGTCGACCAGATGCACCGTCGCACCGAAGACGATCTTCTTCGTACCCGCCAGCCGGGTCACGTCGATGACCTCGGCGGTTGACAGCAGCACCTCCAGCTCGCGGATCCGCCCTTCCATGAAGGCCTGCTGCTCCTTGGCAGCGTGGTATTCGGCGTTCTCCTTGAGATCACCGTGTGCGCGCGCTTCGGCGATAGCCTGGATTACCCGGGGACGGGACTCGGTTTTCAGCACACGGATCTCCTCGCGAAGCTTCTCCGCCCCGGCGGCCGTAATCGGCATTCTTTTCACTGTACGACTCCCGTGTGCAGATCCTGCAGCCGGTTGACGCTGCCGCCTTCAAGATGATCAAGGGCATAGCTGGTGGCAATGGCTGCCGGCATGGTCGTGTAATAGGTCACCTTTTTCTGCACTGCTGCCGCACGAATCGAGTGCGACTCGCGAATGGCCTGCTTGCCTTCAGTGGTATTGACGATGAAGTGGATCTCATCGTTCTTGATCATGTCGACGACATGCGGGCGGCCTTCGCGGACCTTGTTGACACGACGACAGGCAACGCCAGCCTTCGCGAGCGCCACCGCGGTACCACCGGTGGCGATCAGGTCGAAGCCACGATCCAGCAGCAGCTTGCCGAGCTTCACCGCAGCCGGCTTGTCCCGGTCGCGTACGGAAAGGAATGCGGTACCCCGCTGCGGCAGCACCACACCCGAGGCAATTTGCGCCTTGGCATAGGCTTCGGCGAAAGTGCGGCCGGTGCCCATCACCTCGCCTGTCGATTTCATCTCCGGACCGAGGATCGGATCGGCTTCGGGGAACTTGCCGAAGGGAAACACGGCCTCTTTTACCGAGTAGAAGTCCGGCACGATCTGCACTGTTGCGCCCTGCTTTGCCAGCGAGACATCCAGCATGGTCTTTGCAGCCACCTTGGCGAGTGGCAACCCGATGGCTTTCGAGACAAAGGGCACGGTGCGCGAGGCGCGCGGATTGACCTCAAGCAGGTAGATCAGCCCGTTCTGTATCGCGAACTGGGTGTTCATCAGGCCGACCACATCAAGCGCCCTGGCAAGTTTCGTGA
>JAUPLK010000350.1 GCA_030836925.1 Pseudomonadota bacterium | reverse complement strand
GCGCAACGTGGCGGTGGTTGCGCCGACCGGGCTGGCAGCGATCAACGTCAGTGGCCAGACCATCCATTCGTTTTTCCGCCTGCCACCGCGTTTCGTCGATCTGCGCGCGATCCGCCCGCTGCGGCATACCGGCGTCATGAAGGCGCTGGAACTGCTGATCATCGACGAGGTGTCGATGGTGCGCGCCGATCTGCTCGACGGGATCGACCAGTCGTTGCGGGTCAACCGCCGCAGCGACGAGCCCTTCGGCGGCGTGCAGCTCGCCATGTTCGGCGATCTCTGGCAATTGCCGCCGGTGGTGCGCGAGCCGGAGCTGCGCGAGTATTTTGCGGCGACCGGCGGAGGTCCGTATTTTTTCCAGGCGCAGGCCTGGAAAAGCTGCGGTGGCGGCAGTTCCATCGAGCTGGAGCGGATCTACCGGCAGAAGGACGACGCGGCCTTCCGCCAGATCCTGCAGCAGATCCGTGACGGCGAACCGGACGAGGCGGTGCTCGATGCGCTCAATTCACGCGTGCAGGGCCGCACGGCGCTCGACGATCCCGACAGTCATGTCGTGCTCACCGCCACCAACGATGCCGCCTTCCGCGAGAACGCCCGGCGGCTGGCGGCGCTGCCGGGCAAACAGCAGGTTTACAGCGCCGAGGTCACCGGCCGCTTCGATGGCTCGGCATTTCCAACCGAGCTCACACTCAGCCTGAAGGCGGGCGCGCGGGTGATGTTCCTGAAAAACGATGCGGACAAGCGCTGGATCAACGGCTCCTGGGGCATCATCACGGCGCTGTCGCCGGAGGGTCCGACGGTGCAGCTGTCGGATGGCAGCGAACACGAGGTGAAGCCGGTCAGCTGGGAAAACATCGCCTACGAGTACGACCGCAGTACACAGCAGATCACACCGGGCGTGGTCGGTGCATTCCGGCAATTGCCCCTGCGTCTGGGCTGGGCGATCACGATACACAAGAGCCAGGGACAGACTTTTGATCGCGTGCACATCGATCTCGGTCGTGGTGCCTTCACGCACGGGCAAACCTACGTCGCGCTGAGTCGCTGCCGCAGTCTGGCCGGCCTCACGCTGGCGAGACCGGTGCGTCAGGACGACGTGATCCTCGACGGCGATGTGAGCGGCTACCGGCAGGTCTTTCCGTCCCGTACACTCTCGACGCGTGCCTGACCTTTTCTTGTCTGGAGTGGCCGGATGAAGAAACTGCGCGTGCTGGTACTCATGCACGAGAGCCTCGTGCCTCCCGCTGCCCTCACGGGCTACACGCCCCAGCAGATCGAGGAATGGAAAACCGAATATGACGTGATGGCCTTTTTGCGCGAGGCCGGGCATGAAGTGCGCGCACTGGGCCTGTACGACAACCTGGCCGAGTTGCGCCAGGAGATCAGCAGCTGGAAGCCGGACATCACCTTCAACCTGCTGCAGGAATTCCAGGGCATCGTCACCTACGACCAGCACATCGTGGCCTTCCTCGAGCTGATGCGTCAGCCCTACACCGGCTGCAATCCGCGCGGCATGATGCTGTCGCGGGACAAGGTGCTGACCAAGCAGCTCATGGCCTGGCACCGCATTCCCACGCCGCAGTTCGCCCTGTTCCGTCGCGGCCGCCCGTATCGGCTGTCGGCCAAGCTCCGCTATCCGCTGTTCGTCAAATCGGCAACCGAGGACGCTTCGCTGGGCATTTCGCAGGCCTCGATCGTCGAAGACCGGGTGCGCCTGCGTGAACGCATCGATTTCATTCACGAGAGCACGAAGACCGATGCGCTGGTGGAGGAATACATCGAGGGACGGGAGCTCTACGTCGGTCTGTGTGGCAACGATCGCCTGCGGACCTTCCCGGTCTGGGAGATGAACTTCGGCACGCTGCCGAAGCTGATGTCCGGCATTGCCACGCGGCGCGTGAAGTGGAATCTCAAGTATCAGCAGAAGCACGGCATCGAGACCGGCCGGGCCACTGGTCTGAGCGAAGGCACCGAAGAGAAGCTGAGCCGGCTCAGCAAGCGCATTTACAGGGCGCTGCACATGACCGGCTACGCGCGCATGGATTTCCGCATGCGCGCCGACGGCAGCATTTTCCTGCTCGAAGCCAACTGCAATCCGAACCTGAGCAACGGTGAGGACTTTGCTGCCGCAGCAGCGGCAGCCGGCATCAGCTATGGCAGCCTGCTCGAAAGGCTGGTCCGCCTCGGCCTGGACTATCAGGCCGAATGGCGGAGCACGGAAGACCCGGACTGACTGGGCCGGCTCAGTTCTTTGCCAGTCCCTGCAGGAATTCCCGGCGCGTGTCCGGGCTGGTCTTGAACACGCCGCCCAGCGCCGTGGTGGTGGTCTGGCTGTTGCTGTCCATCACGCCCCGCGCCTTCACGCAGTAGTGCACGGCCGTGATGCTCACTGCGACATCCCGCGTGTCGAGCAGGGTCTGCAGTGCGAGCAGGACCTGCTCGGTCAGGCGTTCCTGGATCTGCGGCCGCTGGGCGAAGAAGGCCACGATGCGATTGATCTTGGAAAGTCCGATCACCTTGCGCTGGGGGATGTAGGCCACGCTGGCCGTGCCATCGATGGTGATGAAGTGGTGTTCACAGGTCGAGGACAGGTCGATGCCATCGACACGCACCATTTCC
>JAUPLK010000090.1 GCA_030836925.1 Pseudomonadota bacterium | reverse complement strand
TTTCGCCCTTGCCGAGCGCCTCTGCACGGCTGGTCAGTGGCTGGTGAGCAGGGCAGCATGGGTCCCAATATGTAGTGTGACCATGGGTGCCCGGATTGGCCGAAAAAGATTAAGCCGGGGCCCTGAAATAACTGCTTATCATTTATACATACTATTGATTTCAAATGATTTTATAAGCTTGTTCCGGGCGAAAGAATTTCTTGACAGGCTTGCAGTCGGCTCCTAATGTACGGCTTATGTCGCCACAACATCTTGTGGCAGCAATTCCAGCGGAATTTCGCGGTTTTGGCGGTTGTTACATCTGCTGGCGAAGGGGTGTCGCCGCAGTGGTTCCGTTCCGGAGGGGCAGGTTCCGGGCGCAGATTACATGACAGTTTTTGGGGGGGATATGAAGGCCATGAAGCCGGCAGTACAAATGGAAAAAATCAGGGCAGGCACCGTCGGCTTCCAGGAAGCTTCGATCGATATCTGGGACAAGAAGTACCGGCTCAAGTCGAAGACCGGTGAGGTTGTCGATGAGACCATGGACGACACTTACAAGCGCGTTGCCCGTGCGCTGGCCGATGTCGAACCCGAGCAGGACCGGGACCGGTGGTGTGAACAGTTTCTCTGGGCGCTGCGGCGGGGGGCAATTCCGGCCGGGCGGATCATGTCGAATGCGGGCGCCCGTGAGCACAAGCCGGCCACCTCCACCATCAACTGCACGGTGTCCGGCACCATTGGCGACTCGATGCAGGACATCCTGACCAAGGTTCATGAAGCCGGGCTCACGCTCAAGGCCGGTTGCGGCATCGGTTACGAATTTTCGACACTGCGGCCCAAGGGCGCTTATGTGTCGGGTGCCGGTGCGCATACATCCGGGCCGATGTCCTTCATGGATATCTACGACAAGATGTGTTTTACCGTGTCATCTGCCGGTGGCCGGCGTGGCGCGCAGATGGGCACCTTTGATGTCGGTCATCCCGATGTGCTGGATTTCATCCGTGCCAAGCGCGAGGACGGCCGTCTGCGCCAGTTCAATCTTTCCCTGCTGGTGACCGATGAGTTCATGCAGTCGGTCAAGCACGACCGCGACTGGCTGCTCGCTTTTCCGCTGGATCACCGACAGCTCGAGCAGCTTGGTCTCGATCTGAACGACCCGGCACAGGTGCTTTGGCGTGAGTGGCCGGTAACCGAGGGTTACGTGACCAACGACAGCGGGCAAGTGGCGTGCCGAATCTTCAAGAAACTGCCGGCACGGCGCCTGTGGGACATGATCATGGCCTCCACCTACGATTTTGCCGAACCCGGTTTTGTGCTGGTCGATCGTGTCAACGAGATGAACAACAACTGGTTCGACGAGAATGTCCGGGCCACCAATCCCTGTGGTGAACAACCGCTGCCACCGTATGGATCCTGTCTGCTGGGTTCGGTCAACCTCACCAAGTTCGTGCTGGATCCTTTTGCCGAGAACGCCCGTTTTGACTGGGATGAATTCCGGCGTGTAGTGAAGGTTTTTTCACGCATGCTCGACAACGTTGTCGAGATCAACGGTCTGCCGTTGCCTAAACAGCGCGAGGAGATCCTGCGCAAACGTCGTCACGGCATGGGTTTTCTCGGGCTTGGTTCCACCCTGACCATGCTGCGCATGCGCTACGGATCGAAGGACTCGGTGAAGTTTACCGATGACGTTGCCCGCGAAATGGCGCTGGCTGGCTGGGAGACGGCGCTGGATCTGGCCCGGGAAAAAGGCCCGGCGCCGATCCTGCTGGAGAACTTCGAGGTTACGGCAAAGATGTTGCGCAAGCGTCCGGAGATGGCGCGCGATGGCTGGAAAGTTGGCGACCGGATACCCGGGCGCGTTCTGCACGCACGCTACAGTCGCTACATGCAGCGCATTGCCGAGGTTGCTCCGGAACTGGTGAAGGACCTCGAGCGGGTCGGTGCGCGGTTCACCCATCACAGTTCGATTGCGCCGACTGGAACGATTTCACTGTCGTTTGCCAACAACGCCAGCAATGGAATCGAGCCGAGTTTTGCCCACCACTACTTCCGCAATGTGATCCGTGAGGGGAAGAAATCGAAGGAGAAGGTCGATGTGCTGTCCTTCGAGTTGCTCGCCTACCGGCAGTTCGTCAATGCGGCGGCGACGCCTGCCAGCACCCGGCCCGACGAGCAGCTGCCAGAGTATTTCATCACGGCAGAGGAGATCAGCCCGCGGGAGCACGTGGATATCCAGGCTGCCGCACAGCGCTGGGTGGACTCCTCGATTTCGAAGACTGCCAACGTACCGACGGATTTCGATTACGAGGAATTCAAGGACATCTACATGTATGCCTACGAAAGCGGGCTGAAGGGCTGCACGACCTTCCGCTTCAACCCCGAGGCTTTTCAGGGTGTGCTGGTGAAGGGCAAGGATCTGCAGAACACGAAGTACACCTTCGTGCTGGACGACGGATCCGAGGTGACGCTCCGGGGTGATGAAGAGATCGAGTACGACGGCGAGATGCACACTGCCGCCAATCTCTTCGATGCCCTCAAGGAAGGTTATTACGGCAAGTTTTGACGCAGGGCATGACCTGCGGGAGACAGACATGGCGAAGATCAGGATTGACAGGAAGATCGTCGGCTATCGCGTAGACGGCGGCGACGACAAGGGTGCTGACAAGGCTGCCGAGAAGAAGTCCGAGCGGTCTGCAGCGAAGCGATTGCCGGCTGAAGGCAATGTCGTACGCATGCACGAGAAGCTCGAGCGCCCGGAGATGTTGCAGGGCTCGACCTACAAGGTGAAGACGCCGGTCTCCGATCATGCGATGTATGTGACCATCAATGACCTGGTGCTCAATCCGGGTACCGAGCATGAGCAGCGTCGTCCATTCGAGATATTCATCAATTCGAAGAATCTCGATCATTACCAGTGGATCGTCGCGCTGACCCGGCTCATGTCCGCAGTGTTTCGGAAGGGCGGCGACGTCACGTTCATGGTGGACGAGCTCAAGGCGGTCTTTGATCCCCGGGGGGGCTACTGGCAGCCGGGTGGCAAGTTCATGCCATCGATCATTGCCGAACTCGGCCACATCATCGAGAAGCATCTGCGTTTCATTGGTCTGCTCCCCGCGGATTCCATGGATGAGCACAAGCGCAGGCTCGTCGAGGAAAAGCGCCGGGAGTACGAGGAGCAGCATCGCCAGCAGGATGCATTCGCGCGCAGCGAATATCCCGCCGGGGCGCAGATCTGCATGGCCTGCAGCACCGTTGCCGTGGTTTACATGGACGGCTGCATGACCTGCCTGGCCTGTGGCGATTCGAAATGCGGCTGAAGCCGGCGTGCTAACATCCCTGCGGTAGCAGCCGTCTCGCCACTTAACGGATGACCTTCAGCGTTCCTGATTTCAGTCGTGTCACCGTGCTGGTTGTCGGTGACGTCATGCTCGATGACTACTGGTTCGGGCCAACCTCGCGGATATCGCCCGAGGCGCCGGTGCCTGTGGTCCGGGTCACGCGCTCCCAGTCGCGGGCCGGTGGCGCGGCCAACGTGGCGATCAACCTGGCCAGCCTCGGTGTGCGTACTACGCTGACCGGTATCGTGGGTCGCGATGCCAATGGCGCCACCCTTGCGCGACTGCTGCGGGAAAGCGGCGTTGCGGCGGATTTCATCCAGTCTGCCAGCCAACCGACGATCACCAAGTTGCGGGTGCTGAGCCGCAACCAGCAGTTGATCCGTCTCGATACCGAAGACCGCTACCCCCTGGGTGATGTCAGCGCCTTGCCTGGCATGCTCGAGCGGCATCTGCCGAAGGCCAGCGTCTGCGTCTTTTCTGATTACGCCAAAGGCACCCTGGCCGAGATCCAGCGCCTGATCACGATCTGCCGCCAACGCGGGGTTGCGGTCCTCGTCGATCCCAAAGGCAGCGATTTTGCCCGTTATCGTGGTGCCAGCCTGCTCACCCCGAACCTCAGCGAGTTTGAAGAAGTGGTCGGTCCCACACAGGGTGACGATGATATTGCCGAACGTGGTGGCGCATTGCGCGAAGCGCTCGATATCGATGCGCTCCTGATCACGCTCGGTGAGCGGGGCATGGCCGTGATCACGGCCGGTGAGGAGGCCATGTTTCTGCCGGCACGTGCCCGTCAGGTTTTCGACGTGACAGGTGCAGGTGATACGGTCATCGCCACGCTGGCAGCGGGCCTGGGTGCCGGGCAGACCCTGCATGAAGCAGCGGCGCTCGCCAACCTGGCGGCCGGGCTGGTGGTTGGCAAGATCGGCGTTGCCGCGGTCACGCCATCAGAACTGCGACTTGCACTTCATGAGCATGGCCAGGGTGGTCGTGGCCTGCTTGTTCGCAGTGAAGCGCGGCAGATTGCTGCCGAGGTGCGCGCGCGTGGCGAGCGACTGGTGATGACCAACGGCTGTTTCGACATCCTGCATGCCGGCCATGTTGCCTACCTCGAAGAGGCCAAGCGGTGCGGTGATCGCCTGCTCGTGGCCGTGAATGATGACGCATCGGTTTCGAGGCTCAAGGGTGCCGGGCGCCCCATCAATCCCCTGGCCGATCGCATGGCCGTGCTGGCCGGACTGGCTGCCGTCGACTGGGTGGTGCCGTTCAGCGAAGACACCCCCGAAACGCTGATCTCGGAAGTGTTGCCGGATGTCCTGGTGAAGGGTGGAGATTACCGGCCGGAGAACATTGCCGGAGCCCGTACGGTGCTGGCACGCGGCGGTACCGTGGAGGTGCTCAGCTTCCATCCGGGTCGCTCGACCAGCACGATCGTCGAGGCCATCAACCGGCTGGCAAAGCAATAGCGTTCGCCATCCGGCAGCCGGGAAGCAGCTCAACTGATGCGCAAAATGTCCTGGTTGCGGATCGTCTACATCGTGCTCAGCTACCTGCTCGTGCCGCTGCTGGTCGGACACCTGTACTGGCGCAGCCTCACTGCGCCGGCTTACCGGCAGAGAATCGGCGAGCGCTTCGGCTTTGGCCTGCCGCGCCAGCGTCGACCGTCGATCTGGGTGCATGCGGTCTCGGTCGGTGAGGTCCAGGCCGCTGCACCGCTGGTGCGAGCCCTGCTGAAACGCCATCCGGGTGTGCCGCTGGTGATGACCACCATGACCCCGACCGGTTCCGAGCGTGTCCGGCTGCTGTTCGGCGATACCGTCGTGCACAGCTATGTGCCATATGACCTGGCTGCGCCGGTCAGATGGTTCTTCGACCGGACGCGACCGTCGCTCGCGATCATCATGGAAACCGAACTCTGGCCGAATCTCTATCACCAGTGCGGGCAGCGGCGGGTACCACTGGTCCTTGCCAGTGCGCGCATATCTGCGCGCTCACTCGGGCGCTATCGCCGGTTGATATCCCTGTTCCGCGAGACGCTGGCCAATGGCATCGTGATTGCAGCGCAGACGCCGGCTGATGCAGAGCGCTTTCGTTTGCTTGGCGCAAATCCTGCGCAGACCCACGTCACCGGCAATATCAAATTTGACTTCGAGCTGCCGTCAGACGTACCGCATGCCGGCCGTGCGCTGCGTAAACTGCAGGCAGCTGGCCGCCCTGTATGGGTGGCAGCCAGTACGCACGAAAACGAGGAGGCCGTGCTGCTTGCGGCCCATGTGCTGGTCCGGCAGCAGCATCCGCAGGCGATGCTGTTCCTCGTGCCCCGCCATCCCGAACGCTTTTCCGAAGTGGCGGGGCTGATCGAGGCTTGCGGCCTGACTCATGTCACCCGCAGCAGTGCGGCAATTGCCGATCCGCGCACCACGGTATTTCTCGGTGACACCATGGGCGAGCTCATGACCTTTTATGCTGCTGCTGACGTGGCTTTTGTCGGCGGCAGCCTGAGTGCCATCGGCGGGCACAATCTGCTTGAACCCGCCTCACTCGGTATCCCGGTGATTACCGGCCCGCATAACGAGAACGCAGCCGATATCTTCGCGCTGCTGGTTGCCTGCGGAGCGGCCAGCGTCGCGCCCGATGCTGCTGGTGTGGCTGCGGAGGTCTGTCGCCTGTTCAGTGATCCGGAAGAGCGTCAGAGGCGCGGCGCAGCGGGGCAGGCCGCGATCACCGAAAACAGCGGTGCGCTGGAGCGGCTGCTCAGGCTCATCGACCCCCTGGTTCCGGACGACCCTGGCTGAAGCCGGAACCCGCCGCGCACTTACTTCAGCAGCGTGTCGACCTGGGCGAGATCATCGACCGCCAGAGTGCCGGCTGCCTGCTTGAGGCGCAGGCCGTTGATCAGGTAGTCGTAGCGGCTGCGCAGGTACAGCGCTTCGGCGATATAGGTCTTGCGTTTCGCATCCAGTACATCGACAGCCGTGCGGGTGCCGACCTCGTAGCCGGCTTCGCTGGCCCTGCGCGCAGTACGACTGGATTCCAGCGCCTGTTTCAAGGCTGCAATCCGCGAGATGTCCGAGATCACGCCGAGGTAGGCATCCCGCGTCTGCTGTTCTGTTTCACGAGCGGTACGCTCGAGCCGTTCGCGCGAGGCACGATGGCGGTACACGGCCTGCTGTACCCGTGACGATGTCTGGCCACCGCTGAAGATGGGCAGGGCCAGTTGCAGCGAGATGCTGTCGGTTTCCAGATCGGTGCCGGTCGGATTGCGAATGATGGTACCTGGGGGCTCGCCGCCGATGCACGGACCGGGGTCAATGGGCTGGAAGCAGGGGGCCCGCGAAAAACCCTCGTTGTCGGTGTTGTTCCGGGTCAGCACCAGATCCACGGTCGGGTAGTGACCCGTCCGTGCGAGGCTGACATCGTCCCTGGCGATCTGGGAACC